>JAOZVK010000352.1 GCA_029938185.1 Bacteroidales bacterium
AAAAAAAATAAGGTTTTAAATCCAAAAAGTGTCAAGCGATAAATGAAAAATGCCCTATTTTTGTTCGTGTTTTTTTGATTATTAGATTATCTAAAATATTTGGAATTTCGACACGATGCAAATATATAAGGTCTTCGACCTATTTAATGTGGCTTAAGCTTTTTTGTATACGAATGTATTACCGTTGATTGGATAAATGCGAATACCGATTTTTTTTTTAAAAACTACTTATATAGTAATCAACAAATTATGAAACTTACTTGGATATAAATTTGTCAAAATATTTTTCATTTAAAATGTGTTGAGTTACAAATTTACCGTCTTTAAACACACTATAAATTGTGTGAGGAATAAAATGATTTTGTGCTTGTTCTTTGTTCTCAATTTTCACACTTTTTATTTTGTATCCCTTCTTTGCCGCAACTACCTCAAGTTCTGCTACATAATATTCGGTAAATGGGCAAGCATTTGTGTAATAAACGGCTAATCCGTCTTTTATATCACATTCTGCATTTTTTGCACATTCTTTAAATTTTGGAACAGGTGCATTTTTTTTCAGTGGTTTATACCATAATTCAAAATAAGGTTCTGCTGTATCACAAAGTTCAAATCCTTGTTTTTGAAAAAACTTTTTATCCGACATAAAAGGTTGTTTCTTTTTCCCAACCACAGCTACAACACCGTTCATATCTTTTGCGTCATTTTCACACTCTTGATATAATGCTTTTCCGTGTCCTTGTTTTTTATATTTACCTGAAACCCAAAAACAATTAATCAGCATATAATTTGGTGCATCAACTGGAAGCCAACCATTTTCTGCCATAACATATTCAATAAATACTTTTCCTCTTACATTCAATTTTTTAAAAACATAACCGTCTTTAAATCCCTTTTTTAACCATCCTTTTTTTGCATTATAGCCAGATGCACATTTTTTATCCGATATTGCACAACAAATATGCTCTTCCACAATGTTTTGAATATTTAATTCTATTATTTTTCCCATAAAGCCTTTATTTTTCACATTACAAGCAATATAAATATATTTATAAGTTTCAGACTATTATTTTACTGGTGGTGGTTCATAAAGTATGATAGTATAAACATTTGTAAATAAGAATAAAAGAGTGTAATTTTGTATTATGGAAATAAAAATAACACTCAAATGTCCTTGCTATTCTGGAGCAAATATAGTATAAATCGGGTTAAAAAAAAATAATAAACAAAATTTTCTATCTAATACTTGTGGGAGATAATTTATTTGAGACCATGCTTTGGTTTATAATTGCAGTTCATATGGAAACACTTGACCATTGCCCAGTTATTCGTCAACCTCTTAGAATATTAGGATAAGGTCTTCGTCCTATTTATAGATGCTTACGCATTAAATAGGTCGAAGACCTTAACATATTTTGTCCAAATCCAAAATGCTCTCATTATTAAAAAAAAATGAAGCAATAAAATGGGGGAGCTATGAAACAAAAAAAGATGTTGAACCCCGTCAACGTTTTAAAAGTAAGACTAAGACTTCCTGACATAACAGGAAAAATCAGCGACTTTAAATATTCAATATCCAACTTTTGCTGACATATCAAAATACTTATGAATCAGTTTTTTACTTAAATATTGAATATTGAAAAAAGTGTCATTCAATTTTCTTTTTTACACCACTGTAATTTTTTGATAATCAACCATAGGTCAGGAAGTCTGAGACTTGCGGTTGTACTTTTTTAAGAAACAGCATTTTCATTTTATTAATTCATATATATATGCACATATTTTTTTCTGATATATGCAAACTATAAATTATAGACTGTATATTAAGTGAAAAATACTGTTTTTTTAACGAATTTATATTTTATGTGTTATTAAATCAATAAAGTTTTATACTTTTGCATGCTAAAACCTAAAATAAAAAAAATGGAATACAATTTTAAACAAATTGAAACTAAGTGGCAATATAATTGGGAAACCAATAAAACATATAAAGTTGGGATAGACAATACAAAACCCAAATTTTATGTATTAGATATGTTTCCCTATCCATCAGGAGCAGGCTTGCATGTTGGACACCCACTAGGGTATATTGCATCTGATATATATACAAGATTCAAACGCTTACAAGGTTTTAATGTTTTACACCCAATGGGCTACGATGCATTTGGCTTACCTGCCGAGCAGTATGCAATTCAAACTGGTCAGCATCCAGCAATTACAACAGAAAATAATATTATAAGATATAGAAAACAGCTCAAAAAAATTGGTTTATCATATGACTGGGACAGAGAAATAAAAACTTGCGATTCGTCGTATTATAAATGGACACAATGGGCTTTTATACAAATGTTTAAACATTGGTACAATAATGATACACAAAAAGCAGAACCAATTGAAACTCTTATAAAATTATTTGAAGAAAACGGCAATATTGATGTAAATGCTGTTTGTAATCCAACTCCCAGATTTTCGGCACCAGTATGGAATGGCTTAACGGAAAAAGAAAGACAAGGAATTTTAGCTAATTATCGTCTTGCATATAGGTCAAAATCAAAAGTAAATTGGTGTCCAGAATTAGGAACAGTATTAGCAAACGACGAGGTAAAAGAAGGCTTTTCATTAAGGGGTGGATTTCCTGTATATCAAAAAGAAATGATGCAATGGTCGTTACGTATATCTGCTTATGCTCAACGTCTTTTAGATGGTTTGGATAGTTTAAACTGGACTGACTCGCTAAAGGAAATGCAACGTAATTGGATAGGACGCTCAACAGGTGCCGATATGATTTTCAAAGTATTTGATAGCGATATTAAAATTGAAGTATTTACAACAAGACCAGATACAATTTACGGCTCAACTTTTATGGTGTTGGCACCTGAAAGTAAATTGGTTAAAAAATTATCAACAGAAACTTACAAGGAAAAAATTAAAGAATATATTGAATATACAACTAAAAGAACCGAACGAGACAGAATTGCAGATGTTAAAACAATAAGTGGTGTTTTTACAGGTTCATATGCAATAAATCCTTTCACAAACGAACAAATCCCAATATGGATTAGCGACTATGTTCTTGCCAGTTATGGCACAGGAGCAATTATGGCTGTACCAGCGCATGATAGTAGAGATTATGCTTTTGCAAAATATTTTAATATACCAATAATTCAAGTTGTTACTGGTGGCGATATTTCCGAAAATTCATATGATGCAAAAGAAGGCAAAATGATTAATTCAGGAATAATCAATGGGTTAGAAGTACAAGATGCAATAGTAAAAGCAATTGAAGAGATTGAAAAAAGAGGGATTGGTTCAAAAAAAATAAACTACCGTTTAAGAGATGCAATATTTAGTCGTCAAAGATATTGGGGTGAACCTTTTCCTATTTATTATAAAGATGAAATACCATATACCATAAATGAAGGACGTTTACCATTAGAGCTACCCGACGTTGATGCTTTTCTTCCTACCGAAAAAGGAGAACCACCACTGGCAAGAGCTATAAACTGGGAAACCGAAAATGGTAATAAATTCGAATTAAGTACAATGCCCGGTTTTGCAGGTTCGTCAGCATATTATTTAAGATATATGGATACAAAAAATAAATACGAATTAGTTTCAAAAGAAGCTAATGACTATTGGCAAGATGTTGATTTATATATTGGAGGTACAGAACATGCTGTTGGACACTTAATGTATTCTCGTTTTTGGAACAAATTTTTGTACGATATTGGTAAAGTATGCAAAGATGAGCCTTTCAAGAAGCTAATTAATCAAGGTATGATTCAAGGACGCTCTAACTTTGTATATAGAATTAAAGATACTAATACCTACGTATCTCATGGTTTAAAAGATAAATATAATGTAACAGATATTCACGTTGATGTTAATATTGTTTACAATGATATTTTGGATATTGAAGCATTTAGAAACTGGAGTCCCGATTACAATAATGCTGAATTTATACTTGAAGACAACAAATATTATTGTGGATATGCAATAGAAAAAATGTCCAAATCAAAGTATAATGTTGTTAATCCTGATGCTATTATTGAGCAATACGGAGCTGATACATTAAGATTATATGAAATGTTTTTAGGACCAATAGAACAATCAAAACCATGGAATACAAACGGTATTGAAGGTGTACACAAATTCTTAAAAAAACTATGGGCTTTATTCTTTAATTCTGATTCTCAGTTTATAATTAGTGATGAGAAAGCTGATGAGAATGAATTTAAAATTTTACATAAAACTATAAAAAAAGTAAATGATGATATTTTACGTTTTTCGTTTAATACAACAGTAAGTGCATTTATGATTTGTGTAAACGAACTTACAAGTTTAAAAACTAATAAACGAGAAATTTTAGAACCATTGACTATTTTGATTTCACCTTTTGTACCCCATATAGCTGAGGAGTTATGGCAATTACTGGGTAATACTGAAAGTATAAACCAAGCAATATTTCCTGAATATATTGAAAAGCATACTATTGAAAGCAGCATCACATATCCAGTAGCATTCAATGGAAAAAGAAGATTTGAAATTCAAGTTGCTGCAAATTTATCAAATGAAGAACTTCAAAAAATAGCTCTAACTGCCGATAAGGCTAATAAGTGGCTTAATGGAAAAACGCCTAAAAAAATTATTGTTGTACCAAAAAGAATGATTAATATAGTAATATAATTCAAATTAGCTTGGTTTTGTTATAGAGACTATAATTTAGAGATTTTCTCAAAAAAAGTTAATTTAATTATTTTTTATACATATTATTATAATGGTATTACAATTTATAAAAGGGCAAATTTATAACTCCTTAGATATACCTGTCAATAAAAATTATTAGAAGGAGAAGCTTAGGCTGTCCCACGTAAGGTCGAATATTCTTGTTTTTTCAAGTAAGGTCTTCGACCTATTTATAGTTGCTTACGCATTAGTACAAAGACAATATAATCAGTATGTTACGAATAGGTGAATATCGAAAAACTTTTGTAACAGTACTTAGTTTTAATCATAAAGTTGTGTGCAAGCCGAAAACTCAAACAAACATAAATGGAATTTGATAAAAGCATATTGTCTTTTTTAAAACCAAAGTTGTTAGATGAATTAATAAAGGAATCAACTCTGAAAGAATTTTCAAAAGGCACTGAAATATTAAGAGAAGAACAATATGTAAAAGTATTACCTATAGTGCTTAATGGACTTGTTAAAGTTTATTCACGATTTGAGGATAAGGAATTATTGCTATATTATATTGAACCAGCACAAAGCTGTATAATGACTTTTTACGCTGCTCTAAAAAACACCCCAAGTAAAGTTTTCGCAACAACCGAAAAAGACTCGAAAATTCTTTTGATTCCTGTTCTGCATTTACCAAATTGGCTTATTGAATATCCTGATTTTAATGAATTATTTTATACCCAATTTAATTTACGTTACTATGAACTTTTGGACACAATAGGTCATTTACTATTGAACAAAATGGATAAGAGACTTTATGACCATCTAAAAAAGAAATCAAATTTAACAAAAAATAATTCAGTTAAAATGAGTCATAGCCAAATAGCGAATGAATTAGGAACTGTCCGTGAGGTAATTACAAGAGTCTTAAAAAAACTTGAAACTGATGGGAAAGTTATTCGAAATGCAGGTGAAATAAAAATTATTAGCAAGTGGTGACCACAGTCACTGCATACCTCTAAAACACCACTTACCTTTGTAAAGTAATAATGCAACAATATTTAAATAAAAAAAAATGAAAAAAAATATGGGGAGTGCAGACAGAATTATTAGAATAATAGTCGCTGCAATAGTTGTAATTCTTTATTTTACAGGAACAATTTCAGGAATTTGGGGGATAGTACTATTAATTCTTGCAGGAATTTTCCTTTTAACTGGCTTTATTAGCTTCTGTCCTTTATATGTCCCATTCGGAATTAGCACTTGTTCGATAAAAGATAAGAAGTAAGGTAGCACAACACTGTACTAAGTAATTGACAATTGATAATAAACAATTGATAATTTTGTTTACACCAGAATTACAATAAGTTACAACTTTACAAAGTGTCGATTTTATATGACAACCTACTTAAAAAAATATACATTCAGTTTTGCCATATGGCTGGTCTTATAAAAATACGAGTAAAAATAGCTTATTTAAGTTTTTTATTAGTTCCTAAAATGTTCTTTTATTTCGTTAGTAAGTTTTTTAGCCCTGAAAGGGCATAAGCATTAACATGGGGCAACGCCCTATGT
>JAOZVK010000353.1 GCA_029938185.1 Bacteroidales bacterium
TGTGTTTGAAGTAATTTTATTTTGTGGTGTGATTTTTCGCTTCGCTCAAAACCACACCACAAAATAAAACTACTCAAACACATTTCCGTTAGCACCAACTAAAAAATAAAAACAATAATAATGCTGAAATAATAAATAATTATCTAATTTTGTCGCTTATTAAAAAATCAAATAATGACTTAAAAAAAAAAAAAAATAAAATATTAAAATAAAAAGCGTTTAGCTTATTTTCTTGACATTGAAATCTGGTAAATTTTAAATGAGAGCAAGAAATAAGACGGATGCTCACGCCAAACGGCGTGGGCTGTTCTTATTTGTTCTCATGGGTTTACCAGAACCTCAATGTCAGATAAGTTACAGTTCCCACGCTTTTTTTATGTTTAATTTTAATTTAAACTTTGCTTTTCGGGGGATTGATTGCAAACAATACTTTTTCATATATGAAAAATAAAAATCAATTAGGAGTTTTAATGATTGCTATTATGGTGTTAGCAATTAGTTTTACTGGATGCGTTACGCAAAAAATTAAACTACATGAAGCAGGAAAGATGACATTAGCATCTACTAAAAATGTAAATCTTAAAGCAAACCATGCTTTATTATCCAAATCTGCCGGCTTTGATGAAAGTCAGGTGAAAGGTTTAGAGGGTAAAAAAACAAAGCGAAAGACAAAGAAAAATATTGTAGAAAATTACGAAAAATTGAAGGGAGATAATGTTGAACAAGCTGTAAATAACGTAATTGAAAGTGTTCCGGGTGGAGTATATATTGAAAACCTTGAAGTATATTACACTTACGAAGGATTAAAAGACATATTTTTTATTGCAAGTGGAGACGTGTATGGTAAAAAAGGAAAAGATGAAAGAAATATACGTGGATTTTATGCCGGCTGTAAAGCATTGTATAAAAACAAAATAGACGGTAAGGTAATATCATTAATAGATGACCAATATTGTCTTTGGAGGGAAACCGGAGAACGGAAGTTTTTATTTTTCAAAAGAGGAAATCATAAACCAAAAAAACTTTTATACGATGATCTCATCAAAGTAGACGAATAAAATTAATATTAATTGTGATTATAGAGTGTCAGAAAGAGGAATACTGCGAAAAAAGCAAATAAAAATCGAAAAAACATCGAATATTTATTTGCTTTTTTTATTTTTGCAAAATAGAAATTTTTTGTTACGGTATAAAAGAAATAAATACTGAATAAACAAAAATATGCAAAATTAAAAATATGACGGAAAAACAAATTGAAATAATATTACAACAAGGCGAAAATTCTAAGATTGAGTTTAAAAAGCGTATAAATAAAGAACTTGCGAGTGAGATTTGTGCTTTTTCAAATTCACAAGGCGGAGTTATATTGCTTGGAGTTGATGATAATAATGTTGTAACAGGTTTAAATGTTGATAATACAACACGTTCAAAACTTGAAACAACAATTTCTGCAATTAATCCAAGACCAGAGTTTGAAATAATTGAGACAAAATATAATAACAAAAATATAATAATAATTGACTGTAAAGCTGGGAATAATAAGCCTTATATAATATCTGGGGCAATTTATGTCAGATATGGAGCAAATTCGCAAAAATTGATTACATCTTTTGAAATGCAAGAATTTTTCCAACAAGCAAATAAAATATTTTGGGATAAAACAGAATGTAAAAAATTTTCATATCCAAACGACTTTGATAACAAAATGTATAAACATTTTATCAGGGAAGCAAATATTTCAGAAGCATTACCACAAGAACAATTAATAAAAAACTTGGAATTAACAACTAAGACAAATGATTTTAAATCAGGTGGCGTATTATTTTTTGCCAAAGAACCAGAAAAATTCTTTTCCCATATCGGCATAAGGTGTATTCTGTTCAAAGGAAATTCTAAACGATATATTCTTGATGATAAACTTTTTACAGGTAATTTGTTTTCACAATATAAAAATTCAATACGATACATAAAATCTAAACTTGAAACAAGATATGAAATTGAAAGTCAAGGAACTTTGCCTCGAAAAGAAATACTTGAAATACCAGAAGTAACATTAAAAGAAAGTATAATAAATGCACTTTCGCACAGAGATTATTATGCAGAAGGGGCTATTATTCATGTAGAAATTTTTGATAACAGGCTTGAAATAACAAATCCAGGCGGACTTGTTCCACAGATAAAAGAAAATGAATTTGGTAAAAAAAGTTTTTCAAGAAATTCATTAATTTTTGGCTTATTTCAAAGAATGGATTTAGTAGAAAAAATAGGAACCGGAATACCAAGAATGAACAAAGCAATGAAAACGGCAGGATTATTTGAGCCAGAATATTCAACAAAAGGTTTTTTTACAGTCAAATTGTTCAGACCAATTCGATTTAGTAAATGGTTAAGTAATTTAGAAATAACAATAAGTAGAAATCAAAAAAATATATTATCCGCAATGGACGAAAATCCAAAAATAACTTACATAGAGATACGAAAAAAAATTGGAATTAGTGAAACTGCAACAGAAAACAATATAAAAAAACTTAAAGAACTTAATCTTATTTATAGAATAGGAGAAAAAACAACAGGTTCATGGCAAATAAATACACGATTATAAATAGAAGTGGGGTAATGGTGGGGTAAAGATTGACAAAACAGATAATACAAACATGCAGGTATACAGGCAATTAAGCGATATTCGTTTTAAAAAGTGGGGTAAAGGTGGGGTAAAGGAAAAATAAAAAAAAAATAATAGTTCATAAATAAACAAAGTTTTATAACAATAAAAAAAAAGTTTACGAATGAAAAAATAAAAGGTGCTAACAGCGGTTTGGTGTCAGTCATTTTTTGCTTGTTTTTACTTCGCTCCGCTCGTAAAAAACAAGCAAAAAATGCCCACCACCAAGCCGTATTCGTTACAGGCAATTAAAACAAATGAAAGACTGTTATAGATAATTCAAAAATGAAAAATATGGACAATAATGAAAATATATATTTAGAAGCAACTGAGAAACTAAAAAAATTAATAAAACAAGTTGGCAGTTCTGGAATTGCTGCATGGGAAGCAGGACAAATACTATCGACTATATTAAAAAATGAAAGTTATAGATTAAGGTATAAAACATTTGAAAATTACACTAAAACAGAGTTTGGAGTTAATGAAAAAACTGCAAAAATATATATTAGCATTTTCGATAAATTTGACAAAAAAGAAATAGGAAATTTAATGCTTGTAACTCATTTAAAAACATTAGCAAAAATTGAAAATGATAAAACAAGAAAGCTTGTATTAAAATCATTTAGAAATATTGAAGAAAATATTGAAGCTAATGAAAAAACACCATTTAATCTATCGGACATTATTGCAACTGTTAGTTTAGTCGAAACAACCAGCAACAATGATATTAGTGAAGAAGAAATAAATGAAGTTGTAAATATTGTAATTGAAAAATCAAAAGAACAAAAGAAAAAGAAAAAAACGAAAAAAAAACATTTTAAAATAGATAAACCTGAGTTTGGAGCAGAATTTAAGTCTGATTATTTTCCGGAAATTAGTGCATTGATAAAAAATGAACCAATAGATGAGATGGGATTGGTTGCATTATTTTGTATCATGTTTTATACAATACGAGGGATGACTTTTAAACTAAAAGATGAAACTATAAGTTTTCTTGCAATAAATTATGTTCGTGCCCCTTTTCCTGATGCAAATATAAGATGCCGAAAAGTTAATCAAAAAAAAACAAATATTGACTTAGATATTGAATTTGAATATGAAAGTTATAATTACATTAAACATGGTCATTTAAAGTCAGATAAGAAGTGTGATATGATTATTTGTTGGATTGATAATGCAAGAAATGATGAAAGATTAAGAAAAAATATTAATGTAAAAAAAATACCTCCAATTTTGTCTATAAAAGATTTTTTTGAAAATGGACAAATTGACTTAATAACCTGAAAAATAGAATCAACTAAAATAAATTTTAAAATATGATAACCTTCGATAAATTAAAGAGTAAAGAAACAATAATTTACAATAAAAAACCCATTTTTAAAATGGAGAAAGTAGTTTTTAACACGAATGATAAAAATGGAATAAATAGACTATTTAAGTCTTCATTAAATATTACTGAGACATATTTTGACAATGTGGATAATAATTTAGGTCATTCCAAAATCGTAATAGGATTAGGACAATTCATAAGTCCGCAACACAAACAGCCCATTTTGCAAACAGATAGAATGGTTGAAATTAGATACCCCAAAGATTTTTCAAAAACGGACAAAATTCATTACTGGCAAATTAATATCGAGATTGAAAATTTATCATTTAAAGATAATGAATCTGTAAATATTTTTTTACGAGAGATTAGTTAGTTTAAAATTTACCTAATCCAAAGTGGTCGAATTCGACCACTTTAAACAAAAATTTATGGCAAAGCTGAAAAAAATAGAAATTGAGAATAAAATTGTTTCGATAACTCAAATAAATGATGAAGATTATATTTGCCTAACTGACATGGCAAAAGCTAAACAAGGAGATAACAGAGCCGCAGATATAATTAAAAATTGGTTAAGAACACGAACAACAATTGAATTTTTAGGAACGTGGGAAAAATTATACAATCCAAGTTTTAAAGTGGTCGAATTTGACCACTTTAAAAGTGAAGCAGGTTTGCCAACATTTGTATTAAGTCCAAAACAATGGACGGAAAAGACAAATGCAATTGGAATATTCTCAAAATCCGGCAGATACGGTGGGACTTATGCACATAGAGATATTGCATTTGAGTTTGGTGCTGCAATTAGTGCTACATTTAAACTATTCTTAATAAAAGAATATCAGCGATTTAAGTCAATTGAAAGTAATCAATATAATTTAGAGTGGGACGTAAAACGATTGTTAAGTAAAGCGAATTATCATATCCAAACAGATGCAGTTAAAAATTACATTTTACCTGAGAAAGATTACGAGAAAGATAAAGAATGGTTAGCATACGCAGAGGAAGCTGACTTATTAAATGTTGTATTATTTAGATGCACCGCAAAAGATTGGAGAGACGTTAATCCCGAACACGCAAAGAAAAAACTGAATATTAGAGATTTTGCAAGTATCAATGAATTAGCCGTTTTGTCAAATATAGAGAGTTTAAATGCAAGAATGATACAAAAGAAAATTGACAAACAACAAAGATTTCAAGAATTAAAAGAAGTTGCGGAATATCAACTAAAAATATTAGATAACAAAAGCTCTATGAAAGCATTAAAGAAACTTTCTGATGATATTTATGTGAAAAAGCAGAATGAAATAAAAAAATAGAAAGCCTGTAACATTGTGCTTGATGTCATTTTGTTTTTGGTGTTTTTCGGGTGCTTCGCACCTCGAAAAAACACCAAAAACAAAACGCCACAAGGCACATTTCCGTTAAGGGTAACTAAAAAACTACCCAAAATATAATTTACGTATTACAAAATACAGGTTTATCACAATTTTCTAATGACCAATCAACCCAATATTTTAACCATTCCAGTCTTGTAGCGTAATCATTTTCTTCTGCCCAGTCTTTTATCTTCAAATATTCCATTTTCCAAGTCAATTTTGGAAGAATACCCAGCTACGACGTTTGGATATTTTTCATAAAATAATTTATATGCTTTATCAATTATTTTTTTGTGTTCTTTTTTTAAAGGAACTGTTCCTGGATGATTTTCTAAAATTCCAGTATATTTATTGAAAAATAAATCTTTCAATCCAACAAACTTCATAGATTCATGCCAAGATGTATATGATGGGCATCTACTATTTGTAAAATCGGTAGGCTCACCATAAGCTGGTGCGTTTTTATGCTTTTCTGCTTTAAAACTAATGTCTATGTAGCTGTCAAGTCCTTCGTCTGTGATTGATATTTCCAACTGTCCTATTCCTAAATTGTAACCCATTTTTATATGTATTTAATGATTTATAAATAATTTAATTGTATATTTTTTATATGATAATAAAAAAACCCTTAACACCTTCTTGGATTTTATTGTTTTTTTATTACTATTAATTTACTTTTGTGCGTTGATTTTTAACATTTTATCCTTGATTTACATTGTGCGAAAAAACAACAAAAACCAAGAATTACAACGTTATGCACAACCGCAAAATCGGAAACAGAAAATGTTAGAGAAAGATTTTTTCAGACCAATATTTTGTTTTTGTGGATAACGATAATTTTCAAAATCTTAAAAAAACGAAACAT
>JAOZVK010000354.1 GCA_029938185.1 Bacteroidales bacterium
TTTTGTTGTCACAAACTTTTTTAATATTGTTAAATTTATTAAGGTCTTCGACCTATTTAATGTGGCTTACTTGTTTTTATAAATAATTGTAACATAGTTAATTATAAGTCAATGAATACCGAAAAACTTTTATTAAACTACTTATGTGTTTTTCACATTATACTATTATGTTGTAAAATTTTATTTTTTAACAAAGTTTTTTATAAATAATTGAATTTAAAGGTGTAAACCAATTCGTAATTCATAATTATGCGTAAGCAACATTACATAGGTCAAAGACCTCTTATTTTAGTTTTTTAAATTTCAGTTCAGTAAAATCAAAATCAGGATTAGGAATATCAATTTTCATTTCATCTACTTGACCTTTGTTGTTTAATATAAAAGTAAGTTTACCTGCTTTTAGACTTGGTATTTCTCTTATTTTAATTGAAAAAGTATCATAGTGCCAATGTTTTAAATCACTAAGAAATAAAGGAGTAGGTATAAACTTAACAATCAGATTATTTTTTTTTAGAATAACTTCGGCATTGCCATACAACTTTCCCCCATATGTTCCTGTATATTTACTTAATTCAAGCGAAGGTTTAGTGTTTTTTATTCTATTTTCTTCATCTTTCTTTTCATTTGCTTTGTCATTGTCAATCCCTTGTTTATAATATCCATAATAGAAATTACTCCAATCCTTTTTATTATTACTTATAAATTCATCTAAAATATAATACATTAAAGCTCTGGGCAAATAATTTATACTATTTGTAAGTATGACAAAACCAAAATCCTCTTCTGGCACTATTACAACTCTCGAAATCATACCATCTGCACCTCCACCATGATTTATTATTTTTCGAGCATGATAATCAAATAAATTCCAACCCAAACCATATGACGAAAAATGCTTGCTTTGCCATATTTTAGTCGAAGCTCTACTCACATTTTTGCTTGTATGTGATTGACGCATTTTATTTATTGAACCCAGACTAACTATCTGTTTATTATTAAATTTTCCATTATTCAATTGCATTTTAATCCAATTGCTCATATCTTTAACACTCGAATTTATAGAGCCAGCAGGAGCAATATTATCCCAGTTTATATATTTTATTTTCACAGTTTTTGTTTCAAACACATTGTGTGGCATTGCGATATTTCCTTTTGCCTTAAATTTAGTAATACTTGTATTTGTATTTTTCATGTTTAAAGGTTTCAAAAATCTATTTTCAATAAATTTATCCCAACTCTCGCCCGATACAATAGAAACAAGCTCACCTGCAACCAAATACATTATATTTGAATATCCATATGAAGTACGAAAACCATATTTTGGTTTCAAATAAGCTGCACGCTCAATAAGCTCTTTGCGCGAATAATTACTTGCATACCAAAGCAAATCGCCACTAAATGTAGCTAAACCGCTTCGATGACATAATAAGTCCCTAACTGTAAAATTTTCAGAAACATAGGGCGCATATAATTTAAAATTTGGCATATATTTACGAACAGGGTCGTCTAATTTCAATTTTCCTTCATCAACAAGTATACCAATTGCTGTTGCTGTGAAAGCTTTTGTGTTTG
Organism: Bacteroidales bacterium; assembly: GCA_029938185.1. Lineage (GTDB taxonomy): Bacteria > Bacteroidota > Bacteroidia > Bacteroidales > JAOZVK01 > JAOZVK01. The sequence continues at coordinate 1,573 of JAOZVK010000354.1, forward strand.
ATGCTATCGCAAATAAAGTGTTTTCATCTACTTTAGCTCTTTTGTTTATATCTCTTAGTCCATAACCTTTTGAAAATATTACACTATCGTTTTTTACGATTGCAATAGCCATACCTGGAATTTTCCATTGTTTCATACTTTTTTTAAAGTACTTATCCATTTTGGATAAATCATAACTTCCTTTGTTTTGTGTACTTGCATTTGTAAAAAATATTAAAGTAAAAATACTAATTATTAATAGTTTGTATTTCATATGAGTAAATTTTAAGGTCTTATATCTAATTTAAGGTCTTCGACCTATTTATAGTTGCTTACGCATTAGTATAAAAACAATTTAATCAGTAAGTTATGAATAAGTAGATAACGAAAAACTTTTGTAACAATACTTATATACTGTTAATTAACTACAGTTCAAAAAATAAGTAAGTAAGTCTTACTAAAGTTTTTCGGTACTTGTATTTTGTTAAATTGCATATTAATAGAGTTTTAATAGAATGCGTAAGCCACATTAAATAGGTCGAAGACCTTAGCTCTTACATTAAAATAGCTGAAAATTTTTTGTTTATGCTTTGTTTTTTGTGAATAGTCTTATTATTTTATAAAAAAAGGCTCAAAATTAATTATGAGCCTTATACAATTTCAGTTTTAAAGTATATTTGCACACAAATTTGTTTTTGTTTTTATTCAAAAATAATCAAGCACAAGCAAACTTTTAGCTTTTAGCTTACATATCAGTTTTTTTATAAACCATTTCTTTTACACCTAATTCTCCGTCAATACATATTTTTACTGTATAAAAACCTTTTTTCACTTTTCGTCCATTTTCATCTGTGCCGTCCCACTTAATATTATGTTTTCCAGCTTTTTGATTATTTTTGATAAGTGTTTTAATATGTTTATCTTTTTGATATATAGACAGAATTGAATAAGAATCTTTTTCCAATTGATATTCTATAATACAATGCTTAATGAATGGATCAGGATATGTTTTTACTTTATAATAATTAGATTTATCGCCAACATCTTTACATTCATTTGCACTTAAAAAGGCTGTAAAATTTTGACTACTTATATTCGAATTAGCATTAAAAGTCATATTATTACCTTGCGAATTCATTTTAGCCTTAAATCTGTTTGCATATACTGTTGATAATAATTCGGTTTTCCCAAAAGACTGGTAATTTGTTCCACCATTTTGATCTAACAAAAATTCAACATAATCGTTATTTCCAGGATACATTTCAGAAAATTCGCCAGATATTTTTTTTCCATCGCCAAGTTTGAATGAAACAAAACCGTTTTGTGCCGATTTTACATTATGAGTTTCACTATAAAGCAATTTTCCACTCATGCTTGCTCTGCGCATATTCATTTTGTATGATAAATTTTTGTTTGAAAGCACCATACCATGTTTATCTTTTGCTATCATATTATATTTAAATGCTTTGTAGTCGCCAGATATTCGTCCTCTATCAATAATATTATAATAGCCATATCCATATTGAGCATATTTTAAAGAATCGCTATTCATATTTTTCGATAAACTTGATTTTATTTCAGCATATCCAAATTGCTTATAATCAGTACCACCATTAGCATCTGCACTTAATCCGAAAAAATATTTATTATTATCCCAATCAATTTTACCAAAATCACCCGAAACTTTTTGTCCTTTACCTATTTGTAAATATCCAAAACCTTTGTCATCTGTTTGTAATTGGTGAGTTTCTGAATATACGTTTTCGCCATTTTCACCATCTTTTTTAACATCAACTTTCATACCTATTATTTTATTACTAATTGAGTTCCCATCTTTGTCTTTGGCTTCAACTCTGTAATTAAGACTTTTAGGATTATATTCTCCACCAGTTACATCAGTCATTTTGTATGAACCCATCGAAAAACTACCACCTTTATTACAATCGCCAACAGTACAGGGCAATAAAAACATTTTGCCATTCCCCATTTCGGTATAACTATCTCCACCAGTTTCGTCCATTAATATTTTGATATAATGTTCGTATTTGCCCCAAAACAATGATGAAAAATTTCCGGATTCTACATTTCCATTACCCACAAATACATTAACCAAACCCGAGTCGTTGGTATTTAGTTTGTGAGTTTCGCTATATACATTTTTACCTTCAATATTGTTCTCAAAAATATTTATTTTAAAAGCAAGATTTTTATTTTTTATAACATTTCCATTGTGGTCTTTAGCCTGAGCCATAAAACTTATTAGTTGTGCTTTATCACCATAAATAGAAATATTATTTATTTTTATCGAACCTCCGTTTGACATAATATCAGGTGCATTTTCTTTACGCAAAGGATAATTTTTAGAATAACTATTATCAATATATTCAGTTAGACTCAATAGTTCGTACTTGTTTGAACTATTTTTAGATTTTATTTCGATAAAATGTTTTAGGCTATCCCATTTAATAGTTTTATAGTTACCAGACAACGAATCGCCCTTACCAATTGTAAATTTTAGCATATTATTTTTATCAACTTTTAATTTATGATTTTCAGAATATACTTGCAATTTTTCGTTTTCTTTTTCCAATATATTTACTAAAATATCAAAAGTACTATCCGAACTGAAAGAATATTTAGTAGGCGATATTTGATAATTTATATATTTTATATAAGGTTTTTTTACTTTATTTTTATCTTTATTATTTTTGTTGTTACTACTAACTTGTTTTGAATCAAATAAAAATTGTGCATTACCTAAAGATTTATAGTCAGTACCAGCATCAAAATCTACCCATATTTTTATATAAAACTTGCTCCTCTCCCACTCTACCTCACTATATTTGCCCGAAATTTGTTTTCCTTTTCCAATTTTCATTATTGCTTTTCCATTGCTTCCTGATGTTATTTGGTGTGACTCGGAATATACTGATTTTCCGTTTGCATTACCTTCAATAATTTCAATTTTAATACTGATTTTTTTATTTGCAATAGATTTTTTATTTTCATTAATCAAGCCTACTTCATAAGTAAAAACTTCTGGAACTTCAGAGTCTTTGCTTATATTATTTATATCTATACTTATACTTTTATAGCTTTCGTTTGATTGTTTGCTCGATTCATAGTTCAGTTTTGAAGTTCCTAATAATTGATAATTTGTAGCACCACTTTTATCTATTGATACTTCAACAAAATGTTCGTGTTTTTCCCAATCAATAGTTGAATAATTACCAGAAATTCGTTTTCCACTTCCAATTTTTACATTAATTACTCCTTTGCTGTTTGTAGTCGAATTATGAGTTTCGCCATATACAACTTTACCACTTTGTGTTTGTTCTAAAATATTTAACTTCAAACCTACTTTTTTGTTCAACATCAACTTGTTGTTGTTGTCTCGCACCTCAATTTGAAAATCAATATACTCTTGAGATTGGACATAGGTACTAATTTGAAATGCTATTAATAATATTATAGCAAATAGACTATTTTTTTTCATCATTTAATAAATTTAATTTAAGTAATATTTATTTAAGGTATTTAATTATGTGATAAATCTAAAAAAAATTAAACCAATTTTTACAAAAAGAATTTAAATTTTTTCTAGACAAATGTACATTTTTTTTACTACATTTGTAACCAATTTAACATATAGCTTGTTTTTTATAAATTTATAGGTGTTAAATACTATTTTATAATTTTTGATTAATTGATTAAATATTAGAATATTAATTTTGAAATTAATAATGCAATCAATTTATTAAATACACTAATTAAGGTCTTCGACCTATTTATAGTTGCTTACGCATTCGTTCAAAGATAATTTAATCAGGAAGTTACGAATAAGTAAATGTCGAAAAACTTTTGTAACAGTACTTATAAGCTTATTATAAAAATAAAACTACTTCTTTATTACTGCAAAAAAAAGAACTGATTTTTTTAATCAAGAAATTGCAAAAATAACAAAATATGCTATCAAATATAAAAGTTATTCTTATTTTAATTGTTTTTTTTAATAATACTGTTTATTCTCAATTTTCATTTAGAAAGAAAGCAATATTAAATATAGATATTGAACAATTTGATTTAAATAAAACACAAGTAATTAATAATTTTCAAATACAAAACAAAATAAATATTGTTTACAAACCAAAGATTAATTTTTTAAACGTTATTAATAGAAAAGATACCAAGAGAAACAAACTTGTTGATATAGCTACAAAATTAATTGGAATTAAATTTGTCTACGGAGGTAATGATTCAAATGGATTTGACTGTTCAAGTTTTGTTCAATATGTTTATAAAAAAGCAGGAATAAAAGTCCCACGAAATTCTTATTATCAATCAAAAATTGGAAAAAAAATTAATTTAAAAGATGCTAAAAAAGGCGATTTAATTTTTTATGGACACAAAACCAAAAGAGGTTATAAAACAAGCCATGTAGGAATTGTTTATTCAAATGATAAAGGTAATTTTTCGACTATACATTGTGTAAATCGTGGTGTTACTATTGATAAAGAAAAATCGCGATTATGGCTAAAATATTGGAAAAAAAGGGTTCTTTTTGTTAAAAAGATAATATAAGTAAGTGAAAAATCAAAGATTTATTAATTAGTGTCCATCTGGTCTTATAAAAATTAATAAATTACAAGAATATTATTAGTTCTAATTTTATTC
>JAOZVK010000355.1 GCA_029938185.1 Bacteroidales bacterium
GAAAATGCAGTTTTCTCAAAACTTAAACAGCAACCATGCCCACGTTGGGGAAGCACGAGCGAACTGTGTGGTCTTATGCCAACGACAAGGATAACATTTGAAAGAATTTTACGAAATGATTAAAGCAAACCGTAATAAAAAGCTGAAAATACAAGCAGAAGCCATAATCAGAAAATTTAAAGGAGAATACGGATATTACGCTATACGTGGAAACTACAAGTTTTTGAAAATGCTTTACTATAAAGCACGATTGTTTTGGTATAAAATGCTAAACCACAGAGGTGGACGCAAAAAGAGCTATACAAAAGAAGCTTTTGATGATTTAATTCGTATATTTGCGTTTGAGAAACCGAGAATCTTGCACAATATATAAATCTTGCAGCAGACCGTGAACCGATAATATGAGGAACTGGATGCGGTAGTTCTGCACGTCCAGCTCTGCGAGGGGCTGGCGAAGTAATTCGCTGTCCTATCTCAATTAAGGCGAATTGAAAATACCAACAATCAAAATAAAATTGTTAAATTTGCAACAAAAAGATAAGATGAAAATAAAGAAAAAAGAACTTTTAAAATCATTAAATAAAACATTCAGAAAAGAACAAATCAATCGAACAGATTTTGATAATTTCAAATCAGAACTTAAAAAACTATTATCAAAAGTTGATGAGGATGAAAGCGAAGAACATTTAAAATACCCTTTGCGTGATTTTCTTTTAAATACATCTTTTTCGCAAAATGAAATAAATACAAAAGGAAGAACAGACCTTGCCATATATAGCGGAAACACAAACAAAACACCTGTAAATGTAATTTTTGAGACAAAAAAACCAAAAAGCAATGATTTCCCTACAATAACAAATATAAACTGCAAAGCAACTCATGAAGCTGTTTTATACTACATAAGAGAACGATATGAAGAAAAAAACGATGAAATAAAACATATTATAATTACAAATATTTACGAATGGTTTATTTTTGATGCACACGATTTTGAAAAATATTTTTACAATAATAAGGGAGCATGCTCCCTTGTCGTAGAATACGAAAAATGGAAAACAGGACAAAAAACAAGTAAAAATACCGACCATTTTTATAAAATAGTAAAACATTATATTGATAAGTCTGAAAACGAAATATCTTTAAGCTATTTTGATATTAGAGGCTACGAAAAAAAACTAAACGATGATGAAAAAATCGCAGTTCCTTTGTTTAAAATTCTTTCGGCAACTCATTTATTAAAACTAAGTTACATAACAGACAGTAATTCGTTAAATTCTCAATTTTACAATGAATTACTTTATATTATTGGATTAACAGAGGTAAAAGAAGGTTCAAAAAAAATAATTAAACGCCCCATTGATAATGACCGCATTAGTGGCTCAATTATAGAAAATGCAATTAGCACTATAAAAACAGAAAACCGATTATCGAAAATAAAAGACATTTACAAATTCGGCGAAACCGAAGAAGAGCAATTACTTAACATTGCTTTAGAATTAACTATCACATGGATAAATAGAATTTTATTTCTAAAATTACTTGAAGCACAGTTAATTAGTTTTCATAAAAACGAAAAAGAGTATAAATTCCTTGATATATCAACAATTACAAATTTTGATGAATTAAATGAACTATTTTTTGATATACTTGCAAAAGAAACGCACGAACGAGAAGATTTTATAAAAAAAGAACTTAAAAATATTCCTTATCTCAACAGTTCTTTATTTGAGATTAGCAAATTAGAAGATAATTCAGTGCGAATAAACAGCCTAAAAAACCGCTTAACAATGCCTGTTTATTCACATAGTGTTCTGACAGATAAGAAGAAAGCAAATATACCGACGCTTGAATATTTATTTGAGTTTCTGAATGCTTATAATTTTACAAACGAAGGCGCAGACGAAATTCAAGAAGAAAATAAAAGCCTGATAAATGCTTCGGTTCTTGGTTTAATATTTGAAAAAATAAACGGCTATAAAGAAGGCTCATTTTTTACACCCGGTTACATTACAATGTATATGAGCCGTGAAACCATAAGGCGTTCTGTTATACAAAAATTCAAAGAAGCCGATTACCAACTTTCAAAAAACTTAGAACTTTCGGAAAGTTTCAACGAATTAAAGACAAAAATTGAAAATAGACACGAAGCCAATCAAATAATCAACAGTATTAAAATTATAGACCCAGCCGTAGGTTCTGGGCATTTTCTGGTTTCGGCACTAAACGAAATAATTGCAATAAAATCGGAACTTAATATTCTCAGTTACAAATCAGGTGGACGTATTTTAGATTTTAAAGCCGAAGTAGTGAACGATGATTTAATAATCACAAATCACGAAAACGAAGAAATTTTTGAATACACATTAAACCAAAAAGGAAACATTATTCCTTATAAACAAGATTTGCAAGAAGCAATTTTTAATGAAAAACAAACAATTATAGAAAATTGTCTTTTTGGAGTAGATATTAACCCAAATTCAGTGAATATATGCCGTTTACGGTTGTGGATAGAATTATTAAAACATACTCATTATACAAACGAAAGCAATTATTCCGAATTAGAAACCCTGCCGAATATTGACATAAATATAAAACAAGGTAATTCTTTAATCAGTAATTTCGGAATAAATGGTAATGGTTTGGCAAATGGACAATCGCAAAAAATTAAACTTGCCACACAAAAATACAAAGACCAAGTAATTTTGTATAAATCAACCGATAACAAAAAAGTTAAAAAAGATGCTGAAAAAAAGATTGTTGAAATAAAAGATATGTTTTCAAATGTTGTGCGTCCGCTTGACAAAGATTACAAATTACTAAAAGAAAAAGAAGCAATACTTGGCGAAATGCCTATGCTTTTTACACAAGAAGACAAAGAAAACTGGGAGAAACAAAGAGCAAAATTACATTCTGAAATAGAGGAGCTAAAAAAAAACTTAGAACATAAGCGTAAAACAATTTATCAGAATGCCTTTGAATGGCGTTTTGAATTTCCTGAAGTTTTAGATGAAAATGGAAATTTTACTGGCTTTGATATACTAATTGGAAATCCGCCTTATGGTGTTGTTGACAAGTATTTGAAAACAGATTTATATTTACTTTTTACAAAACTATCGGCTACTCTGGTAAAGCAAGATAAAAATATTTGTTTGATTGTCCCAACTTCATGGCAAACATCTATAAGATATAAAGAGTTCAGGAAAAATTTATTTGATGTTAATACACCAACAAATATTGTGAACCTTCCTTTTAATGTCTTTAAAGAAGCTTATGTTGATACCTGTATTATTCAAATTCTTAACACAAAATCAAATCAGAATGATTGCATAAATATAATTAATTTTGATAAAAAAGATAAGATAAGAAAAGTAAATGATTATTACTTAAAAACAAAACAGATTATTCCGATTCGTGATATTAGTTTACAAAATTATACAATTTACACTAATCAATTTTTATATAATTTATTAAAACGGTTTAATAATGAAAAGTTTTATAATCTGGGAGAAGTTACAAAATCAACAATTGGAGTACTTGCTTCAAAGTATGATATACGAAATAAAAAATTCAAAAATTCATTAGCTTTTTTTACTGGAAATATAAATCGTTATGTTTTTAATATAGATAAAAAAAAATATATTGACATTTCAAAACATAAAAACAGTTATAAAGATTATTATTTTGGCAGTAGTAAAATTTGGATACGCCGAATTATAAATCGACAAAACCGTATTATGTGTACTATCCCTGAAAATGAATTTGTAGTAAAAAAGGATATTTATACATTTTCCGTTACAAATCAAACTGTTAATCAAAAATTTCTGTTAGGCATATTGAACAGTAAATTAATTTCATATTTATATCTTAACTCATCAATGATTGCCACAAAAAATGATTTTAGACAATCTACTTTAACAGGACTTCGCAAATTGCCTATAGTTAAAACAACAGCTTCAAAACAGCTTGAATTATCAATACTTATAGATAAGATGCTGGATATAAAAAAAAATACATCACACGCAAACACAACTAAACTCGAAAACCAACTTGACAAAATAGTTTATAAACTTTATGGATTATCAAAATCAGAAATAACCGAAATAGAAAAGTTTTATGAATAAAAACGAAGGAATAGAAGAATTTAACTGGGCAAAAGAATTTCCAAAAGCTTGTGATGAAAATGGTAATTTTGAAGGTTTTGATGTAGTTATTGGAAATCCTCCTTATACATATTTTCGGGATATTCCTAAGAACGAACGAGAGTGTCGCATAAATAATGAAAGTATTGAAAGAAATCCTCAAACGGTAAATAGGCTAACAGGGTATTTTTATGAAATGGGGCTTTCTAAACTCTTTGAAAAATGCTCAGAACCAAAAGAAAGCAATACGCAAATTGGTCTTATGTTCACAAGATGGTTAAATAAAAAATCATTAGGAATAGAACCTGTGAATATTGAAACTTTTGTAAAAACAAAAGAAAATGCAATACTTAAAGGTGGAGATGATGTTTTGTTAAGTTTTGCAAAAGAAAAATTTGGATATTCAAAGCCGAAAGGTTTAGATTTTGTTGGGCGATTTAATGGAAAATATGTCTTAGGCGAAACAAAATTTATCACAGCTATCGGCGGAAATCAAAATAACTCTTTTAGAGATGTTATTACCACATTAACTGCTGATTTTAATGGTGCTATATCTGTTGGAATAATTGATGGAATACCATGGTTGAAAAATAAAAGTAATTTTTATAACCAAATAACAAATGAATATATGGACTTAAATATTATGAGTAGTTTAGTTTTACGTGAATTTCTTTATCAATTATAGCTATGGTTTTAAATTATAACAAACGAAATAAATATGAAATTCTCAATTCATTAAACGGATATGAATTAGAGATGAAAAATAACGTAAATTCAGAAAATATTTTAATAAATGGCGAGAATTTACACGTTTTGAAAGTCTTGATAAATGATTTTAATCTAAAAGGGAAAATAGATTTAATTTATATAGACCCGCCATTTGCAACAAATAATAATTTTACAATTACCAATGGACGAGCATCTACAATAAGTAACTCAAAAGATGGTGAGATTGCTTATTCGGACACATTAAAAGGTGTAGATTTCATTGAATTTCTACGAGAACGATTAATTTTATTACGAGAATTATTATCAGAACAAGGTTCAATCTATTTGCATATTGATTACAAAATTGGACATTATGTAAAAGTTATGATGGACGAAGTTTTTGGAATTAATAATTTTAGAAATGACATAACGAGAGTAAAAACTAATCCTAAAAACTTTAATCGCACAGGCTACGGAAATATTAAAGATTTAATTTTATTTTATTCAAAAGCTGAAAAGCCAATTTGGAATGAACCCAGACAGGCTTATACCGAAAAAGATATAGAAAATTTATTTCCAAAAAAAGAAAAAAGCGGAAAGAGATATACAACTGTTCCTTTACACGCACCAGGTGAAACAAAAAAAGGAAATTCTGCAAAATTATTTCAAGGAATGAAACCACCGATTGGCAGACATTGGCGAACCAACGTAGAAACAATGGAAAAGTGGTATAAAGAAGGACTTATAGAATGGTCATCAAAAGGAAATCCACGAAAAAAAATATTTTTAGAAAATAGAGAAGGTAAACGAGTTCAAGATATTTGGGAAAATAAAGACCCTCAATATCCGGTTTATCCAACAGAAAAAAATGCAGATTTATTAGATTTAATTGTAAAAACTTCGTCAAATGAAAATAGTTATGTTTTAGATTGTTTTAGTGGCTCTGGAACAACATTAAAATCAGCACATTTACAAAATAGAAAATGGATAGGAATTGACCAATCTGAATTAGCAATAAAGGCAATTAAAGAAAAAATAAATACGATAAAAGGAAGTCTGTTTATTTCTAAGCCTGAATATCAATACTTTGAACCTAAAATTGATGCGATAACAGAAATAAAAGAGAGCTTGTAACATTGTGCTTAATGCCATTTTTTTTATTTTGCGTTTCGCCTACGGCTCATAAAAAATAAAAAAACGCCACCAGCACATTTCCGAGTATGCCAAGAGAAAATGCAGTTTTCTCAAAACTTAAACAGCAACCATGCCCACGTTGGGGAAGCACGAGCGAACTGTGTGGTCTTATGCCAACGACAAGGATAACATTTGAGTAAAGAGATTATGGAACATTTTCG
>JAOZVK010000356.1 GCA_029938185.1 Bacteroidales bacterium
ACATATTTATATAAATTAACATTATCGTTTAATAAATCCTCAAAACCATGATGTAGAATACTACGTTCTCTATCTTCAATTTTATGACGTTTTCCACTTGTTGTAAAGCAAAGTGCATCTCTTTTTCTTTGTTGTTCAAGAAACATTTTTTGTCCCTCTTCTAATGTATATTTTTGTGTATTTATCATTATGCTATATATTTGTGTTAGTTATATAAGACCTGACAGGTTTCACTAAATTTAAGTGAATTGAAGTTGTTGTAAGCTATTGTTTTATAAATCAAAACCTGACAGGTCTTGTAGACATTAGGTCAAAAAACCCTACTTATGTACTTTATTTCCCGGATATATAGCCAGAAACATTCCTCCTGCTTTTACTCGTGCTATGCATTCAGGTAGTAAAGAATATGTATAAATTTTAATTTTTTCTTCTATAAAAACCTCCATCAAGGTACCACTAAATTCAACCTCATATTCCAATTCCTTTTTTGTCAGTTTTGTTTTTCTATCTTTACTAACAAAAAAAACTCCATTCGGATAACGTCCTGCTTCGCCATAAGCAGTTGCTCCACAACGCCATGATTCATCAACATTTAGCCAAATATACTCTTTTATTTCAGGAAGACCGTTATAAGTTCTTTGAAGAACAGGATACATACCTGCTATTTTAACTCTTAAAACATACTGTTCGCAATTTGGTATACTTCTATCGGCTATCTGAATAGCAATAATATCCTGCAAAAGTCTTGTTAATACTGTCTTGCTGATAGGCAAATCTTTAACCCTATTCCATACTTCTGTATCAACTATTTCTTTACTTAGTTTTTTTATATACTCATCGCTTATTTTTTTTGCAATATCTTCTGTTGCTTTTTGTGTTATTTGTTCAGCAAGCTGCAAATTAAACATCACATAGGCAACCACAAAAGCAAATATAAATAAAAACGTGAATTTTAAAAAACGTTTTTGCTTTCTGTAATCTAATTTTACTAAATTATCCATAAATCTAAAGTTTTTAGAAATAAAAATGCGTGAAACATAACCTATCACCTTTAGAGGCACCAACAAGAGCCCAACAAGTTAAGACAAGCCTGTCCACGCAAAACTTTGCATAAACACAAAAAATAGCTATCATTTACTTGTTTGAAAATTTGTTGGTTTTTCTAAAGGTATGAATAAAAGCTAAAATATTTATAAAATATTATATTTCAGTAATATGGTTTGCTACATACGCAAATTTATTTTGGTTAATAAATATTAATTTCAAATAATGACTGTAAATTTATTAATAAATAATTTTATTTGCAAATAAAATAAGAACAATTATACTAATGTAAAATTGGTTTTCGGATTTTTTTAACACAGACCTACAAGGTTTTCAAAACCTTGCAGGTCTCAACAATAACAAACATTAGCTCTGAAAGAGCGATACAAAAAATGAAAATAAATTGTTCCGCTCTTTCAGAGCTTCATTACATATACATAATTATTAAAAACATAGGGCGTTGCCCCATGCTATATTGTTAATGCTCTTTCAGAGCAATAATTAAAACAATGAAAAATGAAACACAAAATATAACAAACTCTGAAAGAGCGATACAACATAACATGGGGCAACACCCTATGACTCATATACATAATTAAAACAATGAAAAATAAAACACAAAACATAACAAGCTCTGAAAGAGCGACACAACATAACATGGGGCAACGCCCTATGAAAACAAAATAACTATAAACATTAGCTCTGAAAGAGCGATACAAAAATGAAAATAAAAATATAGATGCTTTTTAATAATTTATGTAGCACCCTTGGCACTAAGATTCTATACAATGTATCGTTATGTTATCGTGCCACGTTCTAAGGTGGCACGATTTTGCTTAAAAATTAAATTGTTTAGTATAGTTTACATATTTCTATAATACTGCTTTTGGAAAATAAAATTCGACCGCCTACAGGCGGTATTAATAGAATTTTCGTTGTATTCCACTCCGTTGCAAAGGGTGGCTATCGCTCACCCTTTACTACTCCGTTCCACACAACAAAAATTTAGCCCACAAAAAGGAATGGAATGAACCGTTTTAAACTAATGGCAAAGACGAAAGCCAATTCTGCCGCCGCTACCGTCGGGCGATCCGTCGTAACGCACAGACGAGCGACTAAAGCGAGCGTTGAAGCGCCAACTACCGCCGCAATGAACACGGTACGAGCTACTTCCACTTGTCCAAGCACTGCCATCAGTTGGTGCTCCAGTGTAGTTACTGTGCCATTTATCTTCTGTCCATTCCCAAACATTTCCGCTCATATCATACAAACCAAAGGCATTTGCTTTTTTTTGTGCTACCTTATGTGATTTAGAACCTGAATTACCACTGTACCAAGCTACCTCATCAATATTGTTACTGCCCGCATATTTGTAATTGCTATTTGCTTTTGCTGCAAATTGCCATTCGGCTTCGGTTGGTAATCGTCCACCTGCCCATTTGCAGTAGGCTTTTGCTCCATACCATGTAACTTTAATAACTGGATGATTTTCTTTTCCGCTCTTTGGGTAATATGCTCCGCCTCGTTTTTCTATTTGGCAATAGCTGCTTTTTATATCAAGCCAAGTGGCACCGCCTTCGCTTTGGTTTCCTCTTTCGTTTAGGAATTTGCAATACTGCGAGTTTGTAATTTCGGTTTGGCTTAATGAAAAATTACCTACACTTACCGTATGCACAGGTTTTTCATTATCATAAGCATCGCTACTGTTGCTTCCCATTTGGAATGTTCCGCCTCCTGTCCATACCATTGTTAGTCCGGTTTTGTTGTGCAGAAAAGTGCTGCCGGCGGTTTTATTTCTTGAATTGCTTTTTGCGATTATTCTGGTGGTTTGTTTTTTGTAAACTGTTACACTAGCTGTCCAATTTTCTGAGCCACGTATTTTTAAAGTATGTCTACCTGTAATTTGTCTTGGTATAATTATTTCGCTATTTGAAATAATATCGGCATAAAATGAATTATCGAAATACAATTTACCCGAAATTTCGGTTTTTAAATGTATTGTACCGTATTTTTTCTGAGGTTTTTTTGGCAATACAAACACAAAATCGCCTTTATCTAAATATTTGTCCCTGATTTTTCCGTATTGTGGGTGTTGAATGCCCTTGCCGTATGCTATTACTTTTTCTTTTAAAAATTCTCCTAATTCGGTACATGTAAGGTATCCATCGTTGTTTCTGTCTGCGTATTCGCTTGTAAGTGCTGTTACAAATTGTTCGCGAAAAATACTTTTATCAGGAACTTCTTCGTCTGCACTTCCGCTAGTGATAAATTGACGGACAGGCATTTTTGTATTATAATTTATTATTTCTTCACCACCGCGTTTGCCTTTGTAAAAAATTGTTCCTGCAAAACAGGCATCAAATACAAACAATGCATGTTTCGATTGGATTTCTGTTGCATAATGTTCTATACGAGACATATCTATTGATTTTGCTCTGAAACCTGCTGCATCAACACTCGGTTTTGGTGCATCGTAAGGAACAAAATAGCCTTTATCGCCACCATAAGCGGCTGTCATGGTATAGCCATGTCCGGCAAAATAAACCAACAAACGATTATCTGGTTTCTGTCCGTATCGGGTAATAAAATCTGTAAATGCCCTATCAATTTGGCTTTTGTTCAAGTCGGTTTTGGTTATAACCTTAAAACCGTTTTCTCTAAGGGTTTTGCTTATAGCTGCTATATCTTTTTTTACACCGGGCAGTTTTTTCAAATAAGTATAATTGCTTATTCCTATCACCAAAGCATGACTTTCGGAATAGGCTATTATTTTTTCTCCATTCACTATTATTGTTACCGGTTTAGTTTGCGAAAATAGTGTTGTTATGCAGAAGCATAAAAATGAGATTGTTATCAGTTTTTTCATATTATCGTTTTTTTAGCATATAATTTCCTTCCATACTGCTCCAACGTATACTATATTGGTCACCCTTATAAATTAAATATTTGGTTTTGGGGTTTCGCTTAGGGTCAATCCACAAATATACTTTCTTTATCCTGCCGATTACAAATAATTTTTGTTCACGTGGTGTTATTGTAAATGATTTCCATGTCCTTTTATTTGTACTCAACAATACTTTTACCGACACATTGCATCTGTTGGTAATGCTTACCGAGCGTTTCAATAGTTCTTTACCCACCACACGAGTTGTTATGGTGTCATTAAAAGTGCTGTCTGCATTCATTTCCAGAACAATAGTGTCTCGTACTTGTGCAAATATGTTTGTCTGCATACAAACTGATACAAAAATTATTAATATTATTTTTTTCATTTTTCTTATTTTTCAGATTTGTCATTAGTTTTCTCTTTCTCCGATTTTCCGAGCAAATATCCCGCAATAGCTCCCATTAAACCCATTGCTGGTGCTATTTGGTCGTTGCTGTATCCTGCGGTTATCAGAAACAGAGCTGCGGTTATTATCAGAGTTACAATAATAAAACGTACCGTATTATCGGCATCAATTTTCTTTTTCATTATCAGAAATACTTCCAAAGCAATAATAATCAAGCCAAAACCCAGAACCAGTATCGAAAGATTATATGCTATTGAATTTTTTGTTGTAAGTTCCGAAATTCCACCTTCATCAGCATTTCCTATTTGTTTGTTTTGCTGTGTTGTTACTGTCTCGCCCATGTCAATTATAGTCTCGCTTGTATCTTGTTGTGCCACCGTTACAATAGTTCCTACAAAAAGCATGATAATTAATAATTGAATTTTTTTCATGTTGTTTAATTTTTAAAAAAGATTTTGTCTATAATGAATATTAAGTAATTAATAATTTTGCTTACGCCTGATATATAATATATTACAACTTTACAAGGTGTCGATTTTATACGAAGACCTTAATTGATATTTTTTTACTTGTGTAATCGAAATAAGATTAGCACCAAGTTTTAGTTTGATGTTAATCTAATTGCAAATGTCATTTTTTTTGATTGCACAGCTTGTCTTTTTTCAAGTCCTGTAAATTTATCTAAGCAAATTACAAATACAAGTAAAAACGTTTCTATAATTTCTTTTTCCAATAATAATTAATATTTTTGTAAAAACAAAATTAAAAAAAAATTACAGAATTGTTGCCTAATTGTAGTATATCTTTTTAAAACTAATACAACAAATACATGTTTACTTAGACCTGAAAGCTTTTGCCAATTTTGCTAATAGGAAGCAAAAACAATGTTAGAACAAATTAAAAATTAGAAATGGATTTTGAAAAACTAATTGCCTCCAAGACCTTTGAGCATGCGACCTTAGGAGCATCTCAAAGCGTCATTTTTCGATATAAATGGACATGACGCTCAAAGATCCTCCTATCGTCGGATGCTTTGAGGTCATTCAAGACCTTTGAGCATACGACCTTAGGAGTATCTCAAAGCGTCATGTCCCAAATAATTAAAATATATTTAACATGGTACCAATAGAATACGGAAATTATTATCATATCTACAATAGAGGAATCAACAAAACAAAAATCTTTTATGAAAAAGATGATTATTTACATTTTTTAGATTTAATGTCGATATTTTTAGAACCTATTTCTGAAATATATGCTTATGCATTGTTGGGTAATCACTTTCATTTTGCTGTTAGGATAAAAGAAAAATCAGAAATAGCCTATTTGCATCCCAAATATGCAAAAACTAAAGATTTATACCTAAAATGGAAAACTTTTATTCCTAAATCGGAAAAAGAAAAAAAAATATTTATCAGAAAACCAAATCCTGAAAAAATGTTTCAACATCTGTTCAGTACTTACGTAAAAGGTTTTAACAAAAAATACAAACGAACTGGAGCATTATTGGAACATCCTTTTGAACGTGTCATAGTTGATAGCGAAAAGTATTTAAAGCGTTTGATAATATACATAAACAACAATCCAGTGAAACATGGTTTTTGTGAAGATATACTCGAATATCCGTGGACATCTTATCTTAGTTTGACAAGTATTAAACCTACCAAACTTTCGCGCAATACAGTTATCGGTTGGTTCGACAGCAAAGCAAATTTTAAAACTTTGCATAACAAAAAAGATGATTATGACGATATAAAATTCTTGTTTTTGGAATAGTGGCTTTTGGGTTTATGACGCTCAAAGATTCTCCTTTGGGTTTATGACGCTCAAAGATTCTCCTTTGGGTTTATGACGCTCAAAGAT
>JAOZVK010000035.1 GCA_029938185.1 Bacteroidales bacterium
TTGAAGAACGCTCAGATTATATTGAAAAAATACAACGATACGAAGATGGATTAAAGCATCATGCGGCAATTGAAGCAAGAATTGAAGCCGAGCAAATTATAGAACAGGAAATCAAAAACAAAGAACAAGAAATTAAAAATATAGAACAGAAATTGACAAGAGCAGAAGAACAACAAAAACAAGTAGAAGAAGAAAAAAAACAAGTAGAAGAAGAAAAAAAACAAGTAGAAGAAGAAAAAAAACAAGTAGAAAAAAGAGAAAAACAAGCTAATTTACGAGGCGATATTTATAAATTGTTATCGGAGGGCAAAAACAAAGAAGACATCTCAAAAATTAAAAGAATTAGCATTGAAAAAATTAATAAAATACTTGAATAACGCTTTTTGTGAGTTCTGAAAATAATTAAAATAAAGCTTTTTTTCGTTCTTAATATAAATATTTAAAAGGTCGAATACCTAATTGAAATCATTGAAAATATATGTTAAATAAATATGATGTAATTGTAGTAGGAGCAGGGCATGCAGGATGTGAAGCAGCAGCAGCAGCAGCAAATCTTGGTTCAAATGTTTTGCTTATTACAATGGACATGGCTAAAATTGCACATATGTCGTGTAACCCTGCTATCGGAGGAATTGCAAAAGGACAAATTGTTAGAGAGATTGATGCTTTAGGAGGGTTTGCAGGGATAATTACTGACAAAACAATGGTTCAGTTTAGAATGCTAAATAAGTCAAAAGGACCTGCAATGTGGAGTCCAAGAGCGCAATCTGATAGAGAATTGTTTACTTATGAATGGCGAAAACAATTAGAATCAATTAGCAATTTAGATTTTTGGCAAGACCAAGTTGTAAAATTATTAATCGAAAAAAATAAAATTATTGGAGTCGAAACTCTTTTTGGAATAAAGATATATGCTAAAGCTGTAGTTCTTACAAATGGTACTTTTTTGAACGGATTAATTCATATCGGTAAAAGCAATACAGTAGGAGGGAGGATTGGCGAAAAATCATCAATAGGAATAAGCGAACAACTAAGAGAATTTGGTTTTGAAACAGGAAGAATGAAAACAGGAACTCCTCCAAGAATTGATGGAAGAACAATTGATTTTAGTAAAATGATAGAGCAAAAAGGCGATGAAAATGAAAGTCGATTTTCTTTTTTACCTAATATTAAAACCCCAAATACAAGAAGAAGTTGTTATATAACTTACACTAACCCCGAAACACATAAAATATTAAAAACCGGATTTGTTGATAGCCCTTTGTTCAATGGAACTATTGATGGTATAGGACCACGATATTGTCCAAGTATTGAAGACAAACTTGTAACTTTTTCCGGACGGGAAAAACACCAGCTTTTTTTGGAACCTGAAGGTTTGACTACTGTTGAATATTATTTAAATGGATTCTCTTCATCGCTGCCAGCAGATGTGCAATTGGAAGCTATGAGGAAAATTAATGGACTTGAAAATGTGAAAATTTTTCGTCCCGGTTATGCAATTGAATATGATTATTTCGACCCATTGCAGTTATATCATACCTTAGAAACAAAAAAGATTAGCAATTTGTATTTTGCCGGACAGATAAATGGTACCACAGGTTATGAAGAAGCAGGAGCACAAGGTTTAATAGCAGGCATAAATGCTCATAGAAAAATTTATAAATTAGATAATTTTGTACTTACAAGAGACCAAGCTTATATTGGTGTTTTGATTGATGATTTGGTAACAAAAGGCGTTAATGAACCTTATCGAATGTTCACCTCAAGAGCTGAATATCGAATACTTTTACGACAAGATAATGCTGATGCAAGATTGACTGAGCTGTCTTATAAGTTGGGTTTATGTAGTGAATATAGGTATGCTATATTTATTAAAAAGAAAAATGCTATAAATAACATAATTGATTTTATAAAAAAGAAAAGTGTAAGTCCAAAAAATGTAAATCCCATTCTTGACGAAAATAATACCTCTCAAATAAAACAGAAAACTAAATTAGAAAAAATTATTTTAAGACCACAAATAAATATAAATGATATAAAAAAAATAGCTCCTGAAATTGATTTTTTTGTATCTGAAATTTCTGAATTGAAAAATGAAATTATTGAAAGCGCCGAAATAAAATTGAAGTATAAAGGGTATATTGAGCGTGAAAGATTGATTGCCGATAAGATAAAAAGACTTGAACATATTGAAATTTATAATGATTTTGATTTTGATAAAATAAACTCTTTGTCAATTGAAGCAAGACAAAAGCTAAGTAAAATTAAACCTAAAAACATTGGACAAGCTTCGCGGATACCAGGTGTTTCGCCATCGGATATAAATGTTTTGTTGGTTTATTTTGGTCGTTAAAAATTGTTCCACGTGGAACAATCTTGTAATTTGTTTGTATATACGTGTTTATGTGAATTTATAGAATTTGTTTGCATTTGTCATTAACTTGTACTTTTACTGCCGTGTTTTTTTAGAAAAAGCAATATTAATTAAGATATATAACCTTTTTGTTTGTGTATCGTGTTTATAAAATTGTTCCACGTGGAACAATTTGTGTATTTGTTTTTATAATAGTTGGTTACAGCGTTTTTATGTTTCTATACTTTATTAACTAATTTAAAATCTAAAATATTTTAAAAAACAAATAGGTCAAAGACCTTAAAATGGATATATATGAAAGTAGGTAGTTTTAGTGTAAAAGGCAATATCGTAGATGTTGTAAATAAAGAAGTTTTTAAAGGAGAAATTTTTATTGAGAATGGACTTATAGTAGATATAGCAAAAAAGAATGTTGATGAAAATGTTTATATTCTGCCAGGCTTAATCGACTCTCATATTCATGTTGAAAGTTCCATGCTAATACCAAGCGAGTTTGCAAAAGTTGCAGTTAGAAGCGGTACTGTTGCCATTGTTACCGACCCGCACGAAATTGCAAATGTTTTAGGAATGGAGGGAGTAGAGTATATGATAGAAGATGGGAATACTGTTCCTTTTAAGTTTTTCTTTGGCGCTCCTTCATGTGTACCCGCAACAAATTTTGAAACTTCGGGATATGTTTTTGACAGTAAAAGTGTAGAAAAATTATTGCAAAGAGATGATATTTTATATTTATCAGAGATGATGAATTTTCCCGGTGTGGTTTTTAATGACCAAGAAGTGCATGCAAAAATCGAAATGTCAAAAAAATTAAATAAACCAATAGATGGTCATGCACCAGGATTATCTGGCGATGAGTTGAGAAAATATGCATCAGCCGGGATTACAACAGACCATGAATGTAGTACTTTAGAAGAGGCGATAGAGAAAATAAAAGTAGGAATAAAAATACAAATAAGAGAGGGGAGTGCCGCCAAAAATCTCGAAGCATTATACAGTTTGATTGATGAATTTCCTAATGACGTTATGTTGTGTTCAGATGATAGACATCCTGATGATTTATTGAAAGGACATGTAGATTATTTAGTGCGTAAATGTAATGAAAAAAGACTTGATATTTTCAATGTATTAAGAGCTGTTACATATAATCCAGTTAAACATTATGGTTTAAATGTTGGTCTTTTACAAAAAAATGACTCTGCTGATTTTATTATAATTGATAATTTAGATGATTTTAAGGTACAACAAACTTATATAAATGGTGAGATTGTTTTCGATAATGGTAATGTATTAATAAAGTCTGTTAATAATAAAATTCTAAATAATTTCAATGTAGATATTATAGCAAAATCAGATTTAGAGGTTGAAGCTAAAGGCGAAAAAATTAGAGTTATTGAGGCTATAGATGGCGAATTATTTACTAAGACATTAATTGTAGATGCTAAAATCAAAAATGGTTTAGTTGTTCAGGATATAGAAAATGACATTTTAAAAATTTCGGTAGTTAATAGATACAAAAAAAGTAAAATTATAACTGGGTTTATTAAAAATTTCGGCTTCAAAACGGGTGCAATTGCAAGCAGTATTGCACACGATAGTCATAATATAATAGCTGTTGGAGCTAATGATTCTGATTTGCTAAATGCAATAAACAAAGTTATAGAAAATAGGGGAGGAGTAGCTGTTTCAAATAATGGTAAAATATATGACCTACCATTACCAATTGCAGGTTTAATGTCGAATAATCCTGCCGAAGAAGTTGCTTTGGCTTATGAGAAAATTAATAAAATAACAAAAGAAATTGGCACAAAACTAAAAGCTCCATTGATGACTTTATCTTTTATGGCATTATTGGTAATACCAGAATTTAAGATTGGTGATAAAGGTTTGTTCGATGGTAATAAGTTTGAATTTGTTGATTTGTTTGTAAATTAGTAAAAGTTAAAATTAATAAAGAAAGTTTGCTAAAGCAAAAAACCTTTGCAAACTTTTGTTTTTGTTATCCGTAAGCAACTATAAAAAGATCTAAGACCTTAATTTGTACACTCTTTTTTTTATTTCCTGTGCCCATTCTAAATGAGTTTTCGATTCGTCAAATTCTTTATACGAAATTGGGTCTCCTATTGTAACAGGTATTGTTTTATTCCTTTTTTTGAAAAACTCTGACGGAAGAAGAAATAGTTCAATTTTAGCTTTAATTCTAAAAAAATTGCGAATAGCAGCAACAGAATAAAAGAGTTTTGAGTTTTTTGCATCAACCAATATGGGAACAATATCTCGTTTATATTCTATTGCATTTCTTATAAAACTACGATGCCAAGGCAAATCCTGTATTTTTCCATTTATTTTACGTGAAACCAAACCAGCAGGAAATGTTATTATTTGTATTTTTGATGACGAAAATGTATTATTTATAATCTCCATTGCTTTTGAATCTGTTTTTGCAAACACTCCAACAGGCATAATCATATCACCAAAACTCTTAACATTTGTTAATACTTCATTGGCTATTACTTTTATTTCAGAGTATTTTTTTGACAAAACTGTTATAAGTGCAGCATAATCGGCTGCTCCTAACGGGTGATTACTTACAAAAATATAGCGACCTGTATTTGGTAGTTTTTCCTTGTTTTTCAAATCAATTGAACCATTAATATGTACAAGACTCGCTTTAATAAAATCTGTACCAAATTTATCACTATTATTAATGATTATTTCATTTAAAGCTTTTTGTCTTACTACAAATTTAATGAAATTTATTATTGGCTTAGGTAGATTTCTTACAAATTTGTTTTTTTGATTTCTTATCACTTTTTCTAAATCTATAAGTTGTGCTTTGTTTTCTTTCTGCATATTTAAAAATTTTATTAAATTATTTTGTTGTAAAGCTATAAATTATATTTACGTAAATAAATTAAAATTTAGTTAATTATTAAAATATGGTCTTCGACCTATTTATAGTTGCTTACGCATTAGTACAAAGATAATTTAATCAGTAAGTTATTCATAGGTAAATGTCAAAAATTTTTTGTAACAGTACTTATATTCTAAAAAGTATTGTTTTATTCATAATAGATGTAATAAAAATTAGATTAAACCATCAATTATTTAATATGTTTTTGTAAATTTGTTAAATTACATATAAGGTCTTTGACCTATTTAATGGGGCAAAGCCGAGAATATAAAGTATTCAGATTTAAATAATTAACAGATATTAAATGCGGAAAATTTTTGTAAGAGTACTTAATTAGAATATCAATAGAATGCGTAAGCAACATTAAATAGGTCAAAGACCTCAATTAAGATATTGTGTCGAATAATAAAATAGAAGAAATAAAGAAAATAGTAAAATTACTTCCTGAAAATCCAGGAGTATATCAATTTTTTGATAAAGATAAAACTATTATATATGTTGGTAAAGCTAAAAATTTAAAGAAAAGAGTTGGTTCTTATTTTAAAAAAAATATTGATAATGCAAAAACAAAAGTTTTGGTAAACAAAATTGATGATATTAAACATTTGGTAGTTGAAACCGAAATTGATGCATTACTTCTCGAAAATAACTTGATTAAAAAATATCAACCAAGATATAATATTTTATTAAAAGATAATAAATCATATCCGTGGATATGTGTCAAAAATGAAAATTTTCCAAGAGTTTTTTATACAAGAAATTTCATTAAAGATGGCTCTAAATATTATGGTCCATACACCTCAATGAATTTAGTTAAAACTATTATAAACTTTATAAGAAATATATTTAAATTAAGAACTTGTAGTTATAATCTAAGTGAAAAAAATATAAATTCTAATAAATTTACAGTTTGTCTTGAGTATCATATAAACAATTGTAAAGCTCCATGTGTAGCTAAACAAAGCAAAAATGAATATGATGAAATAGTAAAAAGTATAAATAATATATTAAAAGGAAATGTTAATAAAGTAATAAATTTATTGAAAGTAAAAATGCTTGAATATTCAACTAAACTTGAGTTTGAACAAGCAGAAGATATTAAGAAAAAACTTGAACTATTGGAAAATTATAAAAGTAAATCAACAATTGTAAGTCCAATTATAAGCAATGTTGATGTTTTTTCTATAATAGAAGATGATAAATTTGCATATATAAATTATCTTAAAGTAGTAAGTGGAGCAATTGTAGGTGTACATACTTTTGAAATTAAAAAGAAACTAAACGAAGATAAATTGTATATGTTGGTAATTGGTATTACTGAAATTAGAACAAAGTTTAAGTCAAATGCAAAAGAGATTATTATACCTTTTGAAATTGAAAATTATTTTGAACACCTTAAAATCTCAATTCCAAAAATAGGAGACAAAAAAAAACTACTTGAATTATCGGAGAAAAATGCAAAATATTATAGACTTGATAAATTAAAACAACAACAAGCTGTAGACCCACAAAAGCATACAAAACGAATTTTGGAACGAATAAAAACAGATTTAAGACTAAGCAAACAACCAGTACACATTGAATGTTTTGATAATTCCAATCTTCAAGGAACGAATCCTGTTGCTGCCTGTGTTGTTTTTATTGATGCAAAACCAAGTAAAAAAGATTATAGACATTTTAATATTAAAACTGTAGTTGGTATAGATGATTTTGCATCAATGAAAGAAATTGTTTATAGAAGGTATAAAAGATTGTTAGATGAAAAAAAAGAATTACCACAATTAATAGTTGTTGATGGAGGTAAAGGACAGCTTAGTTCTGCTTTTGAAAGCTTGAAAGAATTGAAGATTGAAAATAAAATTGCTATAATTGGAATTGCAAAAAGACTTGAAGAAATTTTTTTCCCTCATGATTCTATTCCTTTGTATTTGGACAAAAATTCAGAAACACTAAAAGTAATACAAAATTTGAGAAACGAAGCTCATAGATTCGGAATTACATTTCATAGAAAAAAACGTTCAAACAATTTTATAAATTCAGAACTTAATAATATTGATGGAGTAGGGGAGAAGACAATTGAATCTTTGATTAAAAAATTTAAGTCAGTAAATAATATTAAAAAGGCAAAAATTGATGATTTAGCAAAAATTGTTGGAAAAGCAAGAGCAAATCTTATTTTTGACTATTTTAATAAAAAAAAGCTTCAGAATTGATTTTTTACTTAATGTTTTTATTTATAGTTATTCTACACAAAATTAGGTAGATACGCCATAATTTTGAGTTTTTAAGCCTTTGAGGTTTTTATATTTTTTAACAGATAAGAAATATGACTTAATATCTTAAAGTCTTCGACTTATTTAATGAGACTTACGCATTTTATAAATATACAAATTAACAAAACTTAATTATTGGAAAATTGTTGTAGGCTACTTTTTAATCTTTACTAAGAGTCTAAGTACTGTTACAAAAGTTTTTCGATATTACCTATTTATAACTTTGCTGATTAAGTTCTTTTTGTATTAATGCGTAAGCAACTATAAATAGGTCGAAGACCTTAAATGTTTTTTATACCAATCAAGAGTTTTTTTTATTCCTTGTTTAATATTAAATTTTGGAGACCATGTTAATGCCTGATGTATTTTTTGAATGTCAATTGCTCTTCGTCTGATATTGTCAATGTCTCTTTCTTGTATATATTCAATTTCTAAATTTTTAATATTGCTACTTATAATATCTACTAAATTATTAACAGATGTTTCTACTGAAGTACCAACATTAAACAAATCGCCTAATGCTCTTGGGTGAATTGCAGCTAAAATTGTTGCATCAATTGCATCATCAATAAATGTATAATCTCTTGTTTGTTCACCATCTCCAAATATATTTAGCTTTTTATTCGTTAGTGCATTATGAACAAATTTTCCTAATACGCCACAATAGGGATTATTAGGACTTTGCCCATATCCATATATATTTGAATATCTAACACAAGATGTTGGTATATCGTAATTACGATTGTACATTATTGTATAATTCTCGCCCAAAAGTTTTGTAGCAGCATAATTACTCAATACAAATGTTGGATCTTGTTCATTAAGAGGTAGTCTTGTTGTGCTACCATATACTGATGCCGAGCTTGTATATACAAACCTTTTCAGATTAGTTAAATTATTATTTCTTATATATTCCAAAATTCTTAATGTACTCTCACTATTAACTCTTAAATGATTAATTGGTTCTTTTCCTGATGATGAGATTTGTTTGCAAGCAAGGTGAAATATAAACTCAGTTTTTTCTAATAATGGAAATAAACGTAATGTGTCAAGTACATCAATTTTATGGAAAGTAATTCTATCAACAATATCATTTATAATACTAATGTTACTATTTGAACAATCGTCTACTATTGTTACATCACAATTATATTTTTCAAGTAATGTTTTTGCTAAATTATGACCAACAAAACCAAGCCCACCGGTTATTACTACTTTTTTATTTTTAATTCTATCTAAATAATTTATCATTACTTGTTTTTTAGTAAGTTATTAATTGGTTTTACAAATTCGTTTGTCATTCCGTATGCAGTATGTTTTATTATTAATTCTGAATTTATATCAATTGGTGTATAAGTATCCAGATTATTAATAAGGTTATTTGTTACATTATACAAATCTTGTTCTTTTGTTTTTGGTTTTTCTTCATCAGAATAGCAAACAATATATTTGTATTTAAGTTTTAGTAAAAACTTTGCAGGAAATGATTTTTTGTGTAAAAAAGCAACAAAAGGTTTTCTTGAAGCAATCATGCCCATTAGTTTAGATGCTGAGTAATATGGCTCCATTCCACCAAAAAGTATAAGTAAACTTGCACTCATAGTTAATTCAATGGCTTTTTTATACGAAACTCTATTAGGATATTCAACCGTATAATGCTCCATATTATATAAATCAAGCCATTTAGATGTTTGCTTATAAGAAAGTTCTTGTCCTGCATATGATGTTCCAAAAAATTCTATATTTATTTTTATATCTTTTTCAATTTCAGATAATACTTTAAAAAATACAGCTAATACTGGATATGCATTTTTCCATACTGCACCTATGTATCTTATAATGATTTTTTTAGAACTTGTAGCATTAAGCTTAAAATCACTTGGTTCTACACCATAAGGAATTGAATAAAATTTATTTTTATCTTTTATTTTATAATTTTTTATTATATTATTGTTTATTCCATCTGAAACAGAAAATACTAAACTTGATTTATTAACTGCTTTTTTTTCAAAAATTTTTGCTATTATTTGGCTTATTTTTCTTTTAATACCAACATTTTTAGCTAATGAAACTTCTACCCAAGGGTCAATAAAATCTATTGCATAAGGAATTTTATAAAATAAATTTATTATAGGAGCTATAACCAAAATATACCAAGGAGGTACTGGATATAAAATAAAATCAGGTTTTTCTTTTTTTATTTCTTTTAGTAGTTTGGGTAACAAAAATGGAATTAGCCTAATGCCTAAGTCTCCAAACTTAAATTTTCTTGTGTATTTTTGATTCAAAGCTTTTACTTTAAATTCCTTAAACTTATCTCCAACAAGTTCATTCATCCATTCATCTTCAAGTTCTTCTCTGTATTTTGGATAAGTTGTGAATATATACGGATAATAGCCAAATTTATATAAGTGCTTAACTATTAACCTCACTCTTTGCGATGGAGGAAGAGCCGAAGGTGGAAAATGTGGTGCTATTATAAATATTTTTTTCAATATAATACATTTAGAATATTAATGAAACTCATAAGAAATATTAAATAGGTCTAAAACTTTATTTTGAAGTCTTTTAAACAATATCCAATTCATTTAAAATATTTTTAGCGATGTCATTTGCAGAGTATGAGCTATTTCTAATTTTAATTATTTCTTTTTTTAAATTTTCTATATTTTCTTTATCTAAAATATAGTTATTTATAAAATCAGCCATTTCGTATGGAGTTTCTTTTATTGGTAGATTCCCATTTTTCCATTTATAACCTCTCATTCCGGGAGTTGTAGTAACAATAGGTAGCCCTCTGTTTATAGCCCATGCCAGCTTTGTTGTTACACCTGTCGAATACCAAAAAACAGTATTTAAAAACAATGCCCATGTTGCAACTTCTGTATCTAAGTCTTTATCAGATAATTCACCTGTATATTCAACAAAATCATATTTTTTTTCTATTTTCTTTCCCCAACTTTCTGGTGCTCCTACTATTCTGATTAAATAATCGTTTTGTTTAATCTTTTTTAATTCATCTAATAATAATGTTATTCCTTGATAATTAGGCGGATGGTCTAATCTTCCAACAAAACCAACTCTTCTATAATTTGTTTTTAGTTTAAGCTTAAATTCATTTAATAAACGAGGAATAAAAATTGTTTTTTTTGCACCAAACCAGTTTTCAATTTGTGTTTCAATATCTGAAACAGTTAATACAATATCTATAAATTTCACTCTATGTAGTGACTCAGTATGAATCAAATACCCTAATTTTACAATATCAATAAATTTAGAAAAAAAATTAGGTTTTTTTATAGGTTTAGTAGTTAAATGCAAAAAATCGCCACTATAATTTCCATGAGAGAGTAATACTATTTTTACTTTACTTCCAAATTTGTTTTTAATAATTGGCGCATATCTAACTAGAGTTGCCATATTTATAAAAACCCATTTTACATTATTTTTTTCAATATAATCTAATAACTTTTGCTTATCTTTTTTTATACTGAAAACCTTGTAGATATTAAAATTCAGTTTTATAAGTAATCTATCAAATAAATTTTTTGTATAATCAACATTATATTCAATTAGTTTAAATTTAGCTTCTTTCAAAACTAAGTAAAATTCCTGAGAACATAATTGAACTCCTCCAGTAACTCTACTTTTCAAGAATATAGGGTGAGTTAAAAATATAGCATTTTTGTTATCCATCAATTATCAATTTAAGGTCTTTGACCTATTTAATGTAGTTTACACATTTTTGTAAAATATTGTCATACATGTAATTATATAAAAATAAATGCCGTAAAACTTTTGTAATAGTACTTAATTATACAGTATTAATGCGTAAGCAATATTTAAAAATTCAAAGAGCCAATTTTCCCTCTACATATTTTTTCCGTCAATATTTTGAGCCTATTTACACATTTTGCCAAAAATTCAAGTTCTTTTTTTTGTATTGCATAGTCCATTTTGTAACGAGAATCTATATAAGCTTTTTTTAGTAATATAAATAAACGCTCCTCTTCTTCATTTTTTCACAAACTAATAATTGGGATGTAGTTTTTCCTCGTATTTGAAATTTTTAATACTTTAGGATAGGCTAGTTGAGTTTTTGTTTTTTGGTATTTTTGTGGTGCAAAGTACCCAAAAAACACCAAAAACAAAATGACATCCAAGCCGATATAAAGATTCCTATTTGCATGGCTTTAAGTCAATTCGTTTTTTCCAAACATTTGGATTACGACTAAAATGAAAAATTGAAAAAACATTAATCAAATTGTCCTTTACAATAAAAAATACTGCAAAAGGAAAACGTTTCAAACTTGCTTTACGTGCTTCTTTCTCTATTTTTGGAAGTTGATACGGATTATTTTTAATTCTCAAAATACTTTCTTTGACCTCATATAAAAAAATATTGCCTAATCCTTGTTGTTGCGTGTCATAACAATATACATAAACGCGCAAGCCACATTAAATAGGTCGAAGACCTTTTGTCAGAAGTTTTTGTTCAATTTCATTCCAAGTTTTTCCTTCACTCATGTTATTAATGGTGTAATTGTAACGTTTGTCAAATTCTGTTTTTTGTTCTTCTGTCATAAAGTCTATATTGTCATTTTCTTCAAAAATTTGCACAAAGTCATAATCCATCGCTAACATTTTTAGCATGTTAATTATACTTATGGCTTTGGGATTTGTTTCTGTAATTTTAATTGTATAGCTCATCATTTTACTATTTTTAATATTGTGTTTTGTAAAGATACCCTTTTTATCTCAATTTGCAAAAATAAGATCTTGTTTTTTGTTAAATTGCATATTTTTAGAATATTAATAGAATGGGTAAGCAACATTAATAAATAGGTCGAAGACCTTTTATTTATGCGTAAGCAAGGTCAAAAGGCTCGAAGAGCCTAAAAAGTCAATGATATTTATGTGCTTAATTCCTTCGTAAGTTTGCACTTTAAATTTATCAGAAGATATTACAAATTTAGGAAAATTATCTTTAATTTTTAATAAATTTCCAAATTCTCTGTCAATTACTTTTTGGTCTGATAAAACATATGTTACTTGAATATAAATTTTTTCATTATTTTTTTTACAAACAAAATCTATTTCTTTGTCTTTTAGCTTGCCTATGTTAATATCGTAACCAAGTCTTGAAATATGATTATAGACAATATTTTCATAAATTTTAGCAATGTCTTGTAAGCGAAAACCTATAATAGAATTTCTCAAACCTATATCTGTAAAATAAAATTTCTCTCCTGTTTCAAATATTTTTTTCCCACCTACTTCCGAACGTTTTACTTTATTTATTAAAAAAGCATTTGTAAGAAAATTCAAATAATTTAAGACTATGTTGTTAGAAATATTTATTTTTTGTGATTTTAAAAAGTCGCTTATTTTTTTTGCTGAAATAATATTTCCAGTATTTTCGGCAATATATTCGCTTAAATTTTGTAAAAATTCAACATTTCTTATTCTATTTCTTGTTACTATGTCTTTTAGAAGTATTGTTTTGTAAATATTTTTTAAATAATCGAAAGCAATTTCTTCATTTAATTTTAAATTTTTAAGATATGGTAAACCGCCAAATGTAAGGTATTTATTAAAATTATAATCAGTGTTATTTAATTTATGAAATTCTAAAAACTCTAAGTAGCTTAATGGGTGAATTTTAAATTCTATATATCTACCACTTAAAAATGTTGCAAGTTCACCCGAAAGTAGATTTGCATTACTGCCAGAACAATATATATCGTATTTTCCTTCTGCTTGCAAGCTTCGTAGTGCTTTTTCGAAATGTTTTATATCCTGTATCTCATCAATAAATATTACTGTTTTTTTTCCCTGAATAATTCTATTATTTATATATTCCATTAAATCAATGTAATCTATAATGCTTCTAAATTCATATAGTTCTTTATTTATAAAAATTACATTTACATTTTTGTCTATTTTTTCTATTTCATTTTTTATTTGATGCAAAAAATAACTTTTACCAACACGGCGTTGTCCAACAATAACTTTGATAATATCTTTATTAAAGTAGGCTTTTATTTTTTCAATATAATATTTTCGCTTTATATATTCTATCATATAAGTAGTCTTATAAACATTTTTCGCCATTTGTTTTTATACAATTGGCTACATAGTAGCAATATATAAAAACGTGCAAGCCACATAAAATTAGGTCGAAGACCTTAGCAACAAAGATATAAAAAATTTCGAGTATAATTAAATAAAAAAGGGTTTGTTTAGAAAAATTTGTGTATAGTCAAATAAAT
Organism: Bacteroidales bacterium; assembly: GCA_029938185.1. Lineage (GTDB taxonomy): Bacteria > Bacteroidota > Bacteroidia > Bacteroidales > JAOZVK01 > JAOZVK01. The sequence continues at coordinate 13,831 of JAOZVK010000035.1, forward strand.
TAGTTTTAATATAACAAATTTTGAGTATACTTGATGTTTTTTGTTTTGTAATTATTGTGATGTTATACTATAATTTTAACATATTTTTAGTTCTAAGTACTTTTACAAAAGTTTTTCGACATTTACTTATTCATAACCTCTTGATTAAATTGCCTTTGTACTTATGCGTAAGCAACTATCAATAGGTCGAAGACCTTAACAGTTTATTAATGTTAAAACTATAACCGTTTATAGTATAATATTTGATTTTTTATCAGTTCAAAAAAATTTACAATAATATAAATTGTTGTAATATATTGATATTTAAACACAAACATTTAATGTGATAAATTAAAAAAATATAATGACTAAAATCATTAGATATTATATAAAATATTTAAATATATTTTGCAAATTTGCATATAAAATTCTAAATAAGTGGTCTTACAAAAGTTTTCGGCATTTTTTTTTGTACAATTGGCTACATGATAATAATTTATAAAAATGCGTAAGCCACATTAAATAGGTCGAAGACCTTATTTAGTTTTTTAGTAATTAATATAATTGATGGCTACCCGTCAGAAGTTGAACGGTCTTGTTTTTCAAGTAGTTTTAATCATAGAATTAAAGTAAAGATTAGCAAAACTTTGCGAAACTTTGCGTCAAACTTTGTGTAGCTTTGCGTTTAAAAAGCGACTAACTTAAAACTGGTAGCCTAATTGATTAAAGCATAATATGATATAATAAAAATTTAAAAATATGAAGAAATATAATTTTTATGCAGGACCTTCAATATTGCCACAATTCACAATTGAAGAAACTATAAAAGGATTAAAAAACTTTGCAGGAACAGGACTTTCTATTGCCGAAGTATCACACAGAAGCAAAGAGTTTGATGCAGTTATCGAAGATGCAAAATCTTTGTTTAAAGAATTACTAAAAATACCTGAAGGTTACTCTGTTTTGTTTTTAGGTGGAGGCGCAAGTATGCAGTTTGCAATGGTACCTTATAATTTGATGAACAAAAAAGCTGTTTATGTTAATACTGGTACATGGTCTAAAAAAGCTATAAAAGAAGCAAAAATATTTGGCGAAGTTGTTGAAGTTGTAGCTGACGATTTCTTCTCATTACCTAAAAATATTGAAGTACCAAGCGATGCCGACTATATTCATATTACAACAAATAATACTATTTATGGAACTGAATATAAAGATGATTTTGATTTTGATATTCCATTAGTTGCCGATATGTCTTCTAATATTTTTAGTCGTCCTATTGATGTATCTAAATATGATATTATTTATGGTGGTGCTCAAAAAAATCTTGCCCCATCAGGTGTAGCTTTTGTTATTATCAAAGATGAAATACTTGGCAAAGTAAATCGCGAAATTCCAACAATGCTAAAATATGAAACACATATTAACAAAAATTCAATGTTTAATACACCTCCAGTTCTGCCTATTTTTGCAGCATATCAGACTCTTAGATGGATTAAAAATCTTGGAGGACTTGAAGCTTTACAAAAAATGAACGAAGAAAAAGCAAAATTGCTATACGATGAAATTGATCGTAACCCATTTTTCGAAGGAACAGTAGCAAAAGAAGACCGTTCGTTAATGAATATATGCTTTGTTATGACTGAAGAGTACAAAAAGCTTGAACAAGAATTCCTTAAATATGCCACAGAAAGAGGTATGGTAGGAATAAAAGGACATCGTTCGGTTGGTGGTTTCAGAGCTTCAACATATAATGCATTACCTAAAGAGGCTGTGGAAGAACTAATTCAAACAATGCAGGATTTTGAAGCTGAACATTTAGCTGACTAAGATCTACGACCTATTTAAGGTCTTCGACCTATTTAATGTGGCTTACGCATAATATATTATAAATTGTAAGTACCATTACAAAAGTTTTTCGACATTTACTTATTTGTAACTTCTTTATTATGTTGTCTTTCTACTAATGCGTAAGCAACTATAAATAGGACGATGACCTTATTTCATAAAGTAAGCTCAAAATATACGACCTGATAGCTTAAAAAACTATTAGGTCTTGTTAGTTATTATACAGCCATTTACTAATTATTAATTTGTATCTATTTTATAATGAAAATTCCTGAACTACATAAGCTTTTTTTAAAATCAAAAGGTATTACTACTGATACAAGAAAAATAGAAAATGGTCAAATATTTTTTGCTCTGAAAGGAGATAATTTTGATGCTAATAAATTTGCAGAGAAAGCGTTATCTTTGGGAGCTGATTATGCTATAATTGACAATTTGAATTATAAAATTAATGATAGATGTATTTGTGTAAATGATACATTGGAAACATTGCAAAAACTTGCTTCATATCATCGGCAACAATTTGATATTAAGCTTATAGCAATAACAGGATCAAACGGAAAAACTACAACAAAAGAATTTATAGCTAAAATACTTAGCAAAAAATACAGATTAATATACACAAAAGGTAATTTAAATAATCATATTGGTCTTCCTCTAACTTTATTAAATATTTCGAACAATACTGAAATAGCTGTAATTGAAATGGGTGCAAATCACAAAAATGAGATAAGCTTGTTATGCAATATTGCTAAACCAAATTATGGATTGATTACAAATATTGGAAAAGCACACCTTGAAGGATTTGGTTCGTTTGAAGGAGTAATTAGTACAAAAAATGAATTATATGATTTTTTAAAAGCAAACAAAGCTACAATATTTTCAAATATTGATAATGAAATATTAAACAAATTATTAAATAGCTATCATTCTTACACATATGGTAAAAACAAAAAAGCAAATTGTAGTGCAGATATTTTAGAATCAGACTTGTTTCTTAAAATTAAATATAATGCACAAACTATTAATACAAACTTAATTGGAGAATATAATTTTGAAAATGTATTGGCAGCAATTTGTATCGCTCAGTTTTTTGATCTTAGCAAAAATATTATAAAAGAAGCTATTGAAGAGTATTTTCCTCAAAACAATCGTTCTCAAGTATACGAAACTAAAAAAAACAAATTGCTACTTGATGCTTATAATGCTAACCCTTCGAGCATGACATTAGCATTAAAAAATTTTTCAAAAATAAATCATAAAAATAAAGTTGTAATTCTTGGTGATATGCTTGAACTTGGAGCTAATTCAAATAAAGAGCATTTAAGTATAATTAAGCAATTAAAAACGTATCAGTTTAGTAAAGTGTTTCTTATAGGTAATCAATTTTCGGAAGTATTGAAATTATCAGATACAAATATAATAGGATTTGAAAATACTCAAATGTTAAAAGAATATTTTAAAATAAACAATATAAGCAACTCTTTTATTTTATTAAAAGGTTCAAGAGGAATAGCATTAGAAAAAATAAAAGATATATTATAGGTCTTCGACCTTTTTAATGTTGCTTACGCATTTTTTATATTGTTATTATATAGCCAATTGCACAAAAACAAATGCCGAAAAACTTTTGTTAGACTCTTACCTGTTAGCTTCCAAACTCAACTACTATATTCTCGCAAGCAACAGTTAGTTTTTCGATTGAAACTTCGCTTGCAGAAGAATTCAAATCGGGCTGTTCCCATTTATCAGCCCATGCATTTTGCAATGACCATGTCATGACCGTTTCTGCAATATCATTTTTTAAAACAACAGAAACAACGTCTCTATACTCGTCCTCGCGTTGGACTACTTTATCGTGCCACTCTTTTAATGCTTCATCGCTTTCGAATACAGCTTTTGTAAATACAATATCATCAAATTTTTGTATTCCGGGTTGAGCTGTCGTATAGCTCGTTTTTCCATCAGTATAATTTATAACATCTAATGTTGAATTTAGTCCATTAATTTCGGAGCATATTATTGTTGCATCACCCCACGAAACTTCAAAGTGATATTTTGGTACAGGATATATTATTTCATCTGCCATTTTACAGTGGTTTTATTTCATTCGATTTTTTTATTTTTTTCAAACTAAGGAAAATTTGGCTCTTCGAGCCTTTTAACGTTGCTTACGCATAAACAACTTTATTATTGCTGACTATCAATTGATTAAATAGATTTAATAAATTTGTGCGTAAATAAACTTGACGAACCAAAAATTTTAATTGTTCCTTAATAAACAGTGCTAAGGTACTATAAAAAAATACAAATAATCTTTTTCTATAAACTTTTTTATTAATTAAAGCTGTATTTCTTATACTGACAGTCTTTAAAAACTCTGATACAAAGTCTTATTGAAATATCAAAACTGTAATTAACTATTATAAATGAGGGTTTTAAAGTAGCACAAAATCGAAGTTTGAATGCTTATTAAAAAACTATTCAGTAAACCACTTATTTTTAATTCTTTTCTTGTTACCACCCTCTGGTAATTTCAAAATTACGGGATTAAATGCCTTTGAGGCAACAATTATTTTTTCACCAATACTTAGTTTATCTGATTCTGATTTTGTTGCAATAACTTTTATTATATTATTACCAATAAGGACATTAACAATAGTTACTACATCTGATTTTTCAATATTTAGTATTTCGCCAATAAACTGAAATTTTGCACTTAGCTTATTATCAGCAAATATGTCTATAGGTTTACCTTGTTTCAAAATTTCGCCTTTATCCAATACTATAACCTTATCTGATAATTTAAATATTTCGGCTAAATCGTGACTAACCAATACAATTGTTATATTGTAATGCCTATTAATTTTTATAATTTCGTCTTGCATTTCTTGTCTCATCTCAATATCTAAAGCTGATAATGGTTCATCGAGTAACAATAATTCAGGATCAAATGCTAAGGCTCTTGCTAGTGCTACTCTTTGCTTTTGTCCACCTGATAAAGTAGCTGGTTTTCTTTTTTCTAATTGTTTTAGATTTACCAAATCAATAAGTTCATCAACTTTTTTTTTGCTTTTTGCAGCATACTCAATGTTTTTTCTTACGGTCATATTAGGAAATAAAGCATAATCCTGAAAAACAAAACCAATTTTTCGTTTTTGTGGACTTATATTAATATTTTTCGATTTGTTAAACCATGTTTCATTATTCACTTTTATATATCCATCTTCAGAATTTGATAGACCTGCCAATATTCTTAAAATTGTAGTTTTCCCGGCTCCTGATTTTCCATATATAGTAACAATTTCACTTTTTTTTACCTCGAATTTAGCTTTTAGTTTTATAATACCTTCAGTTGTATTCAGTGTTTTGCTTATATCTACATTAATCATAATATTGTATATAAGGTCTTCGACCTATTTAATATTGCTTACATATTCTGTTAATATTCTAAAAATATGCAATTTAATAAAGTGTAAATGTCGAAAAACTTTTGTTAGACTACTGACATAAAATTTATCTGACAATATATTTAAAAATATTTTTAAATTTAAGAATAATTTAGATTAAAAATAAAAAAACATTATATTTTTTGTAAGTTTGTTTTTTGTTAGGTCTTTGACCAGTTTAATATTGCTTACGTATAATATAAGGTCTATGACCTTTTAAAAAATTTTGATAATGGAAAGAAAAAAACTAATAAGCTTATACTTTACAGTTATAATAAGCGTATCATTGGTGTTATACACATTAGGATTAATAATAACATTAGTCTTAAATGCCAATAGACTTTCAATTTATGCAAAAGAAAATATTGGTTTTTCAATAATTTTGAAAAATCAAAATAAAGAAGTTGATATTATTAGATTACAAAAAAACTTAGAATTATCAAGATATATAAAATCAACAAAATTCGTATCAAAAGATGAGGCTGCAAATGATTTAAAGAAAGAATTGGGCGAAGACTTTGTCGATTTTATGGGATACAATCCTTTGTTATCATCAATTGATGTAAAACTAAAAGCGGAATATGCAAATATTGATAGTATTGCAGTTATTGAAAAAGAATTATATAAAAATCAAACAATAAAAGAATTATTTTTTCAAAAAAACTTAATAAATTATATTAATGAAAATTCAAAAAAAATTAGTTTAATAATTTCTATATTTAGTATTTTACTTTTAATTATTACTATTGTGCTTATTAATAATACAATAAGATTAGCAATGTATTCGAAACGTTTTATAATAAAAACAATGCAGTTGGTAGGTGCTACTCAAAAATTTATAATAAAACCATTTGTGATAAAATCAATATTTCATGGAAGTGCAGCATCGTTTCTTTCAATACTTACATTAGTTGTTACACTATACTTTTTGCAAAATAGTTTAGATAATATTCTGCATTTTTCTGATATTGGTATTGTGTTTTTTGTAATATTGTTAATTGGAATGGGAATTTCAGGAGTTTCTACATATTATTCAGTTAAAATGTATCTAAATACCAAAAGTCAGATACTGTAATTAGTCTAACAAAAGTTTTTTAATATTTATATTTTATTAATTTGCAAATTGTTAGAATGTTAGTAGAATAATTAAACAGAATTAAATAGATAGAAAACCTTGTTTACATTAAATAATCAGCTTGCTAAAAGTAAAATTAATTTTCAATAACAAACAAATTGTTTATAATTTAGCGAAATTATTTATGGCTTCGAGCTATTTAACCTTATTTATTAATAAAATAAAAATAAAATTATGTCTGGAAACATAACATTTACAATGATTAAGCCTTGTGCTGTAAGCGATGGTCATATTGGTCAGATTTTAGCACAAATAAACAAAGCTGGATTTAGAATTGTGGCAATGAAATTGACTAAGCTAAGAAAAGGAGAAGCAGAAGCATTCTATAGTATTCATAGAGAAAGACCATTCTATAATGAATTGGTTGAGTTTATGTCATCTTCTCCAATTGTTGCTGCTGTTTTAGAAAAAGAAAATGCAGTAGTCGAATATAGAAAGCTTATAGGTTCGACTGATCCAGCAAAAGCTGATGAGGGAACAATAAGAAAACTATATGCACAATCTATTCAAAACAATGCTGTACATGGCTCGGATAGTGATGATAATGCAGAAATAGAATCTGGATTTTTCTTTTCTATGGGAGAAAGATTTAATAAAAAGGGAGCTGTAGGACTTCAATAAAGCTTATATTTTTCTTTTTATGATTTTTTTAAATCTTATTACCTTATAATTGATAAAATAGGGTAGTAAGATTTAACTAGTTTAGAAATTGAAAAAATAAATAAATCCAAACATAGGAATATTAGGTAAGTCCTCAAACAAAAAGACTCCCACTTTTTTTATTAAAAAATACTCATTTAAGTAGGTCGGAAATTTCACCAATTCTTTACGAAAGAATTACTAATAAAAAAAATCAAAAACTTTTTAGACTTTTTTTTGTATCTTTGTAATAAAGTAATTTTAAAATAAAAAATTATGAAAAATAAAATTCAACAAAAATATGCCAATGCCTATTTA
>JAOZVK010000357.1 GCA_029938185.1 Bacteroidales bacterium
TAGATGCTTGTTCGCTTGCTCGTTCTGAAATTTGCACAGAAACTGAACTTAATTGATTACTTGCACTTAAAACAGAACTTGCTGTATCGCTTATACTTGTCAGAACTTGTTTAAAATTGCTGTTTATCACATTTATTGAATTGTAAAGCTCTCCTATTTCATCTTTTCGCTTATTTGTTATTTGAAAATCTACATTTTTATTTGCAATTTTTCGCATTGCCAAAACTACTTTTTCTATCGGTTTGGAAATTGATTTTGATATAAAAAATGACGAAAATATTACAATACAAATAATAATTGATAGAAAAATTATTATTATTAAAAGTAGTAATTGGCTATTTTTATGATATTTGAATACTTTATTTTTGGTTCGTTCATCTAATAAAACAAAAAAATCATCTATTGGTTGCATAATTATTGCTTTATCTGAATGATAGTTTTTATCAAACATTATTTTACGTGCTAATTCAATATCTGGTTCTTTTTTTATTGTAAATGTCCCTGTGCTGTCAGCAAATTTTCCCTTCATTGCATTGAATGCAACAGTTTCTGTCCACACCAAGTCATTTGAATTTTTTTCTGCAATTTTCAATTTATCAAATTCTTCTTTTGTAAAACCTAAACTTTTCATACTGTCTTTCAGAGCAATAGTTCTGCCATCGGGACGTGGCTTTTTACCGTTTCTTATATCAAGAATTTCCCAATATTTATCTTCCCAAATATTATTTCCGGTTGAAACATAAGTTCTACACAATCTCGTTAAATCATCTGAACTTTGTCGTAATTCATCAGCAATAATAAATGATTTATAACGTATATCTGTGTGTTTTTCTATATTTTTCTGATTATTTATTAAAAGTAATAATAATATTCCTAAAATAATTAAAGTGCCAATTATAATTGAATTTGTTATGAGAAATTTTGTTTTAATTTTCATTTAGATTTTTTCTTTTTATTGTGAATAATTTTTTCTCGTTATCCACAAAAAAAAATCCATTTCCGAAAAATTTTGTTTTCGTTTTTTTTTATGGTTGTGCAGTTGTGCATACACGAAAATGTACTGGCGTAGGTGGTGTTTTGTAGTTTTTTTGAATGAGTGAAGCGAATGAAAAAAACTACAAAATACCACTCACGACCAGTACAATGATATATGCTTAGTTTTCTTATCGTTAAAGTAACAAAAAATATTTTAATGGAATAATTACAATATCATTATGAAGTTCAATTTTATCTATTTTTGAATTTATAATAATTCCGTATTTATATTTTATTTTACTTCTTGAAATTTGTTTGGTTGTATTTTTATTTATTCCTATCTCTACAAGAATAGGTTTATTAAGTGTTTCAATAATTAAATCTGGATTTTTTTGTCCTTTTACTGACGAAAATGAAATAAAACTTTCATCACCAAAAATACGTTTTAAATATAGCACAATTATATCTTCCAACATTTTCGCATAAATACTGTCCGTATTTGCATCAATCAAAGGTGTTAAAATCGATTTTCTGATTGAAGGCGACATAAAGAAATATTTTTGAGTTTTATTTACCTTACTATCAATCCCACCATAGGAATATAGAACATTTAATAATTCTGCTTTTACAAGTATATTAAGACTTTTGTTAATCTCATTTATTGAAATACCTGTACTTTGGCTTAACGACTGAATATTTATTTCATCAGATGCCGCAAGACGACGCAATATTTTTTCAACATTTTGCGGATTTGAACTTTCTTCCTGCAACTTTGGTATGTCCTCATATATTACTCTCTTTACTAAATCTCTAATATGTTTTTCAATTAATGTATTGCTTTTGATTAATAATAAGCGAATTATATTATGATAGACAATATAATTATAAATTTTATCTTCTATATTATCTATTTTTGAAATATAATTATCTAAATCAGTTTTAATATTTTGCAAATTTTGATGTAATTTATCAGCACTTTCAGAACGTAATATAATTTTTTCTAATTTTGCTCTTACACTCTTTATATTCTCCGTATTTTCATGCGTTAGCCCAATGTATTCTCTAAAATTAAGAGGAAAAACGGGTTGGATTATCATACGTGTAACTAAATCGGCTGTTGATTGCAATAACAATGCAGAACTTCCGCTTGCCAAAATATAAGCAATACGAAATTCATCGTATAGTGCTTTTAATGCCATTGACCACATGGGTGATAAATGCACTTCATCAAATATTAAAACTATTTTTTCTCTAAAACTGTCTAAATGGTCTTTTACAATATATGTTTCAAAAGCTCTTTTTAATTCACGAATACCCACATTGTAGGTTATTAGGTCGGTAAAATTAAAAAAGTATATATTCTTTGTGTGATTATGGAAAATATGCTCGGCTGCTTGCCACAATAATGTTGTTTTTCCAGTTCCTCGCAAACCTGCATAACCAAACATACGAACACCATTGCCAGTATTAAAGTAAGTATCGGCATTTTCTTTTATGTCTTCAAAAACTTCACGTGTTTTGTATTTTTTTTCTAAATAAGGATGTTGTAAGTTGTTATTTATCCTTTTTTCCGAAAGTTTTGAGTTTTTTAATATTTGTTGTAGTTCGTTCATTTTGTATTGTTATCAAATTTTAAACTTGAAACCAAATAGTACAATAATTTATTAAATTTGAAAAATTATTTGCAATTTATTTTGAAATAAATCGCAAATGTTAGAGTTATTTTTAGTTGTTTTTTATGCAGCGGACTGAAAGTCCTTGTCCTTTAATTTGGTCATCTCGTCCTATTTTTGGACTTAATTTATAAATTGTTCTTGTAAAAGGCAAAGTTGTAATTGTATAAATAGTTCCTGTCCAAAAATAACTATACTCTTCAAGGTTATAAAGTACCTTGTGTATCACTGCTTCCCGCAAATTTAGATTCAAACCCACTACTACCTCCTTCTTTTATTTGAGTTCCTTGATCTCCACAAATTACTTTTGTGCTACACATTATACCGATTCCTTTTGAACTATACAGATTTTTTAAAATCCTTGCATTATGTGCAATTTTATCAAGGTTTTTTTCTATTCTCGGAGTAATCATATAATACAGTGCTTATTTTTGAAGTTTTGGAAATATATCAAATATTTTTTTAAGTAATTTATCGGTGCCATGTTTCAAAACATCAGTAGTTGGTAATTGATATTTACTTTCATACTCTACTATTGTATTTTCAAGTTCATGGTCTGTCATATCTTCATGATTAAGTGTAATGGCAATTACTTTTGATTTTGAAAACAACTCATTAAGCTTAATTTCACTTTCTAATGTTGGCATTGGCAGCTTAGGATAATCACAATGATTTTTTCTTTTGGGTGGATGTTGAATAATTATAGCATTAGGCAATGATCCTCTAAGAATTGCACTTGATGATGTAAACGCAGGATGACTTAAAGCTCCTTGACCTTCAACTATAATTATATCAGGCTGTTCTATAGTAACTGCATTTATAATTGCATTTTCAACTTCTCCCGTTGCAAAGCCCGAAGTTAAAACATCTAAAGCAATACCATATTTAGCACCTTGAAGTAAACCTGTTTGTCCAGTTGTTATGAAAACTGTTTTTAAACTTTGTTTTTTTAACGCTTGAACAAGTAAGCGAGCAGTCGTTCTTTTCCCTACAGCACAATCTGTTCCTGCTACAACTATTACTGGAGTTTTTATTTCTAAAATACGTCCTGTGAAAATATGGAGTTTATTTCTTGGTGGAGCTTTTCTTATATCATAAATCTGAACCCCATATTCTTTTGCTTTTTGAGAAAATTCGTCATCTTCGGTGAAATATTCAGGAAGACCATTTATGATATTCATTTTATATTTAATAGCACTTACTATTATCTGTCTTTGTTCTTCATTAAGAAATGATGTTAATGGTGCAATGCCATAAATAAAATTTTCAGGAGTATAGTTCAAACTATTTAAAGCGTCTTCAATACTTTTAAATATTGGAATATTATTCTTAATTCCATCAAGATATTCGCCTGCATCCAGCCCTGCTTTTGTACTATCTATAATACCAACAATTTCATATCGTTCAGAATATCTGGATAGACCGTTAGCCACTTTTCCATCTATCTTTCCAAACTCATTTTCACTATAAACTAAACATTTTTCTCGCAATATTTCCGGAAATGGTTTTAATGCTTCAATTAATTCTTTTCCGCATAAAAAATTAGAATCAATATCATGATATTTATTCATTATTTTTCTTGCTAAATCCTGACAAATATCAGTTAAACGACTTTTGGACTTTTTAATAAGCCAATATTTCCCGCTATCAGGATTGTCAATATCCAACATATACAATTCATAAACACCGTCTATATATCTCATTTCATAAAATGGGTATCCTATAAACTGCGTGTGTTCATTGCAATATTCAATTCCACTTTTCCAAAATTCTTGACCCGGTAAGCGTACTGATTCTTTGTTTAAATTTTCCATAAATTTTGATTTTGTAATTATTAAAACAGCATGTAAATATCTTATAATAAGGATTATATCATTATACAAGGGCTGCCAATATTTGTGTTAAAGTTATGACTTCATAAAATTTTTCAAAACAAGTTTCATCTCATTGTTTGGGGGCTTCAATTCATGTTGGCAAAATACAGCTTCTTTTATTTGTGTTAAATAACCGTTATAAAATAGTATTGTCCATAAATCTGTAATATCATTTATATCCGTATAAACAAAATTTTCGTCTATAGTCTTTGTAATTGTTTTACTTTCAATTAGCTCCTGAATTTCTTTTTTTATGTTCGGTTTTTTTATCCATTCTGCTATCAGACTGTCTTCGCTTGATTCTAAGCAATAGGATTTAAAACCGACTTTTTTATTTTTTATGTAATTAACTATCGACCAAGGGTTGCAAATATTTTCAATATCACCGAATTTGTAGCCTGAATACCATTTTTCTATACTGTCTATATCATCTTGAAGATTAAAGTGTTCAAGTATTTTTTTTGTTTCTTGCCGGGTAAATCCAAAATTGCCGGAAAAATATACTGATAATATTCCATTATAAGTAACATTGTTGCAATCGGCAAAAATATTTTCATGTGCAATCTGCATCACTCCGGTAATTAATCCCTTTTTCAAGCTGTTATTTCCTTTAAATGCTTCTGAAATAAACGAACTTAGAAAATTAATTACTTTTCCATAGTATGTTATTTTATCCTGTTTCTGGTCGTTAATTGGTTCAAGCGTATTTTGGTAGGCATTGATTATTGGTGTATCGTAGTCATCTAATAAAATAATCACGTTTTTATCGAAATGCTTTTGTAAATATCGGCTTAAATCGTTTAAACTTGATTGGTATTCAATCTCACTTGCTTCTCCTGAAATAATTTTTTCATACCTCGGTCTGTCATAATTATCTAAGTTCTCCGACTTTAATAAATAGCTGTGTTTTATATATATATCTATTATCGTCTTTTTAAAACTGTTCATACAGTCTTTCCAGTTACTCTCTTTTACACTTTTTAACGAGATATTTATAACAGGATATTTATTTTGATGCTGTTCACAAAATTCTTTTCTGTCTGAAATTTCAAATTCGGAAAATAATTTTGCACTATCCTTTTTATTAATATCAAAAAAGTGTTCTAACATTGACAGATTTAAAGTTTTCCCAAAGCGTTTAGGACGGGACATCACTGTAACATAAGAACCGTCTTCAAATAAATCGTAAATAAAAGGTGTTTTATCTACAAAATAGTTATTGTTTTCAACTATTTGTTTAAAGTTATAACTGTCTGTTTGTATAGTCTTCTTATTTTTCATTTTCTTGAAATTTAGTAATATAATTTTGCAAAATTGCGATTTATTAATTTATTGTTGTTACAGTTGCACATAACGTGAATGTGTTTGTGATGTTTTGCTTTTTTGTGCCTTATTTTTGAGCGTAGCGAAAAAAAACAAGGCACAAAATAAAATTACTTCAAACACAATGATATGCTCTGTATCGTCATGTTTATGGTTTTCAGGAATGTATAAGCTATAACCTTGACAAATTAATGTTTCTACTCTTTTGCAAAAATACAAAAAAGACGAATAATCAAGAAAAAAATCTCGATTATTCGTCTTTTTGTCTGTATAAAACAATTATCAGAACTCACAAAAACAGTTTTCTTTTTCCAAAACAATCGCAAGTTAAAAGT
>JAOZVK010000036.1 GCA_029938185.1 Bacteroidales bacterium
AGGGCAAAAGCAATACAATAAAAAAAAGAATAAAATTAGAACTAATAATATTGTTATAATTTATTAATTTTTATAAACCAAGAAACAACCATTGTCGTTAAACAAAAAAGATTTGCAAAAACAATGTTCTAAACTAACACAAATACTATGCTTACAAAAGAAGAAATATTACAATATTTATTTAAGAACAAAGACTTATATAAAAAGAAATATAATATCATCAAACTTGGTATATTTGGTTCATTTGCCAGAGATGAACAGACAGAAAACAGCGATATTGACTTGATAATAGAAATGGAATTAAACACACAAGAAATATTTGAAAAAAAACAAGAATTTAAAAAAATCCTTAAACAAAAATATAAACGAGATATAGATTTGTGCCGAGAACGGTCTATTAAACCAATTTTTAAAAATTATATTTTAAACGAAGTAATATATGTATAAAAAGGATGAGATTATAATCTTCTTAATGTTACAAACAATTGATAAGATTTTTGAATATTCATCAGGTTTTTCAAATGCTGATGATTTTGTCAAGGACGGAAAAAGTTTTGATGCAGTAATGATGAATTTTGTTGTTCTTGGCGAGACTGTTTCTAAATTAAGTGAAAACTGTAAAAAGAAAAACAGTCAGGTTATCTGGTATAAAATACAAGCATTTAGAAATATTGTTGCACACGATTATTTCGGTGTTGATGAATACGAAGTTTGGCAAATAATAAAATATCATTTACCAAAGTTAAAAATTGATTTAGATAGTATTAAATAAATAAAATATCTATATAACAACTAAAAAAAATCATATGGAGTAATTTCAGTTAATTTTTTTAACATTTAACTTTGTACCAGTATAATAGATACTTATTAACATAAGGCAAATCGTAAATATGAAATTTGTTAAAAATATATCAACATACAACACATATGAGTAAGAATATGTGACATGTTACAAACCATAACAAAAAATACGAAAAACGCCTTAACTTCAATTGGCAAGGTTTAATTGCCGAAATGTCGGAATTGTTTGAAAGTGAGTTTTCTTATAACACGGTGTAATTTAGCAACCTGTGCTATCAAAAGTCCCACAAGAGATGAGCTATTTTCTCTATTCCCACAACTATCGTTGTAGGTTTACAATACGCCCTATCGGACTTTTGATGATATAGTTCGAAACTTTATGGTCAAAAAGTCAATTTTTTTTTCTAAGTTTTATATTTTCAAAATACATAATAATTTTTCTAAAGACATTAGTAAGTAAAGTTATGTAAAAAAATAAAGAGCCAATCCATACAACAATCATATTAAATAATACGGTATCAACCTTTAAACCCAATATGTTTTTTTCTGAACAATAAAACTGTGCCCTACCAAATTTTGATTCAGTATCCATGAAAATAGGATCTTTCTTACGTATTAAACAGTTTTCGCTCTCATATACCTTTTTTAGCTGAGTTCGGTTTAATACAAAATTTGACAAACTTTTATTATGATTATTTTTTTGTAAATCTAAAAGATACTCTCTACCCTTTTCTTTTATTATAGATTTATATTTTTTATCACGCTTTGCTGTTGCTTCTTTTGATTTCTTATGAAATTCCGATTTTATAGAATCAAGATATGTTTTTGTTTCTTGCATTACTGACCTGTCAAAAGATTCGACACTTAATCCTTTTAAATTTTTAAAACCAATATTTTTTAAAGCATCTGATTTAAGCATTTTTGATATTTCATTTTTTAGAATTAATAAATCTTTAGCATTTTTGTTATTAGACTTAAATTTCAAAAGATTTCTGTTACATTTATTTAATCGATTGATTAGATTAGGTATCAAAAAAGAAGAATTATATGATGCATTACTTTTTTCTTTTTCTTCATTAAAAAACAGAACTTCAAATTTATTATTTTTAAATTGATTTACAGCCAATGCTTCATACGACCATCTCGAAATCATTAAATCTCCAATAAAAGGAACATATTTTTTAGAAGTAAAATTATCGTTTAAATCATCAAAATTAACCATTGCTCCACCCAAAAGTAGCTGAGGAACAAGTATAAAAGGTATTAATATATAAATATTAACAACAGAATTTAAGGCAGATGAAATATTTAAACCTATCATATTTGCAAATGCAGCAGTTGAGAATAGAATTATCCAATAACTCATCAACATTCCATCAATTTCTAAAATCAAATTACCTATAATTACAAACGATAATGTTTGTAAAGCTGATAATATAAACATTATCATCACTTTAGAATTTATATAACTAAAATGACTTAGATTTAAAAAAGACTCTCTTTTTTGTATTTTTCTATCCTTTATTATTTCTTCGGCACTAACAGTAAGACCAACAAATAATGCAACAACAATACTCATAAATAAATAAACCGGTAGGTTTTTATTTTCGGCAAATATATATTCTCCATTTGTCAAATATTTTGTAAAAAAACCTAATATTAATGCTAAAATAGGTGTTTCTAAAAAATTGATTAATAAATATTGTTTATTTGTTAATTTAGACAATATGTTTCGTTTGCTAAAAATTGCAAATTGCTTTTCGAGACTTGGAATTTTAAAAAAGTTTTTGGGTAATTCTTCTTTTTCGGAATGTATTTCTTTTTTTGATTCTATATTCTCAATATATAGTTTATTCCATTGTTCTGATGAAACTTTTCTATTACGAGTAAATCTACCATACTCATTAACTACCTTAGATTCTATTATTTGTAATATTTGTTCTGGGTTTACATTACCACAAACATTACACTCGCTGTCATCGGCGTTTACATGAGAGCTCATTTTTTTGAAATATACAATAGCATCTATCGGGTTTCCATCATATATTATATAACCACCTTTATCCATCATCATCAACTGGTCGAAAAGCTTAAAAATATCGGACGATGGTTGATGAATATTTACAATAACAAGCTTGCCTTTTATTGTTTGCTGTTTTAAAAGAAGCATTACAGTTTCCGAGTCCATTGATGATAATCCTGATGTTGGCTCATCTACAAATAATATTGATGGTTCTCGCATCAACTCCAAAGCAATATTTAATCTTTTTCTTTGACCACCACTAATAAACTTATTAAGTGGACTACCAACAGTAAGGTCTTTAATATCAATTAAATCTAAATCAACAAGAATTTTATCAACAGCTTCGTCTATTTGTAGTTTAGAGAAATTGCTAAAACATAGTTTTGCATTAAACAAAAGATTCTGATATACAGTAAGTTCTTCAATAAGTAAATCATCTTGAGGAACAAAACCAATAACTCCTTCTAATTTTTCTTGCTCTTTTGCAATATCATAGCCATTTATTTTTATTTTACCTGAATTAACTGGTAATTGTCCATTTAAAACATTCAATAATGTTGATTTACCAACACCACTACCCCCCATTATACCTATCAACTCGCCGGATTCGGCTTTTATACTAAAATTTTTTATACCATTGGTACTATTTTTAAATCTAAATTCGATGTCTTTTGCCACTAAATTTATCCTAGTCTTAACATTAGAATATAGAAACCTACTTGCAATATCGCTATAATATATTGGTGAAGTTCTTGGACCTTTAATTATTGCACCTTGATCAAGCACATAAATGCGTTCAGGAAAAACATTATTTCCCCTTAAATATAAGCTACTTGTACCTTTGTATGAAAAAATAAATGTATCAATACTATCAATATGATATATGGAAAGTCTACCGTCAAGATTTGCATTAAACATATGCTTTGAGGTCTCTAAGTGTTCAGGTTTATTTTCGTCAAACCAAGAACCATCATATTCATTATCAATCTCTTTATTGTCAATTATAATAAGATTTTCTTGTCGTTGTATTTCATTTGTATGTCCTATTACTAATGATTTTATATCGGCAAATTCATATTCACTAATATTAAAAGTTTCGGCAACTGTAGATATGAAATCAAGCTCTTCAGTTGTAATTATATCATCTTCATCTACAAACTCAACAAGTCTTATAAATACAATAAATTTTTCTTTTTGATGTAAACTTTCATTTATCTGAGTACATATTTTTAAAACTTTTACAAAATTTGAAGCTCCCCTTTTTCGTCCCTTCTCACTTCTTACACTTGTAATATCTCTGTGGTAAAATTCATAGTAATTATCAAATAGCTCTATATATTCATCGGCATGGTTCTTATTTAGTTGTTGCTCCAAATAAGCTTTCATGACAGTACGGGCTTTTGATGAAACTTTTTCATCATTTAAAGTCGCAACCAATGCAAAGAGATGCACCAGTGCATTTAAAATTGATTCACTCATTATAATTAGTATATAAAATTTGGTTTAAGTTGATGACTGCAAAATTAATTATTTTATTAAATTAAAAAATTATTTAGTTTGAATAATTAATAGTTATTATCCTAAATATTGATAATAATAAAAATCATACAAAAAAATTAGTATCTAAATTGCTAACATACTATACTATAACTTTATATTTCCAAATATAATTATTACTAAAAATTCAAAATTCAAAAAAATAGATTTATTTAAACACATTTTTTTTTTAGCAAACTGAATTATATTTTTGGCATTTTTCATTTATCGCTTGACACTTTTGGGATTTAAAACCTTATTTTTTTTGTTTTAACCTTAGTAGAAATAAAGTTTAATCGTCATTATTAACCTTATTACCTTATTTAAACGATTATAAATAAGGTTTAAGAAATTTTGGTCATATTTATTTTCTATTAAGGTTTAAAATAAAAAATAAGGTTTTTAAGAATAAAAAAAGTGTCAACTACTTTTGTAATTTATGAAAAATGCCATATTTTCTATATATTTGCAAAAATTTTTAATAAATAACATATTCAAACCAGAATTTAAATAGAATTAAATATGAAAAATATGAATCTTTTGAAATTATTAAGTCTATTGTTACTTATGAACATTGTATTATACAATTCTACCGCACAAAAAAAAGGGCGAACAGTTATGATTAATACAAGTATGGGAAAAATGAAAGTAAAATTATATGATGAAACACCAAAACATAGAGATAATTTTATAAAATTGGCTAAAGAAAAATATTTCGATGGATTATTATTCCATAGGGTTATTAATAGCTTTATGATACAAGGTGGCGACCCTAATTCGAGAAATGCAGAACAAGCTACAGCTTTAGGAAATGGTGGACCCGGATATACTATTGAAGCCGAATTCAATACAAAATTAATTCATAAAAAAGGAGCTTTGGCTGCTGCCAGAACTGGCGATAATGCAAATCCTCAAAAACGTTCATCTGGTTCTCAGTTTTATATTGTACAAGGTAAAAAATATACTGACAAAGAACTTAATGAAATGGAAAAACAGGTTAATATTAATGCAGCAGCAAAATACATAAAGGAATATATCAGCAAACCAGAAAATGAAAGTACTAAAAATAAATTTATTGATTTACAGAAAAAAAGGGATAATATAAATCTTAATAAACTTATTGACGAGATACTGATAATTGTGCAAAAAGAACAGAATATTAAAAATTTTAAATACAGTAAAAAACAAAGAAAGATATACAAATCAAAGGGGGGAACTCCATTTCTTGATACTCAATATACTGTTTTTGGAGAAATAATAAAAGGAATAGAAGTTATTGATAAAGTTGCAACAGTTGAAGTTGATAATAATAATCGACCTAAAGTTGATATAAAAATAATTTCTGTAAAAATCATAAAGTAAAATTTTAGGTCTTCGACATTTTTAATGTTGCTTACGCATGATATAAATTCTTAGACCTTAATGTGATATATAAGCATGCGAGTCTTTAAATTATAATTATCAGAATCATATGATAGACAAAATAAAAGAATTAATTGGTGAGGTAGAATTATTTAAAACTAATAATACTGATGAAGTAGAAAAGTTTAGAATAAAATTTTTAGGTAAGAAAGGTGAAGTAGCTAATTTTTTTACACAATTTAAGAATATTCCAAATGATAAGAAAAAAGAATTTGGTCAGCTTGTTAATCAATTAAAAAACTCATCATTAAAAAAAGTTAATGAATTATTAGAAAATCTTAAAAAAAATAGTGTTGATACAAATAAACTTGACTTGAGTTTGCCAGGTGATTCATATAAACTTGGTTCCAGACATCCAATATCAATAATTAGAAACGAAATTATAGAAATTTTTACTCGTTTGGGCTTTACAATATCCGAAGGTCCCGAAATAGAAGATGATTGGCATGTGTTTTCGGCTTTAAACTTTCCAGAAGAACATCCTGCAAGAGATATGCAAGATACTTTTTTTATTGAAAAAAATCCTGATATCTTATTGCGTACCCACACATCATCGGTACAAGTTAGAGTTATGGACAAGCAGCAAGCTCCTATTAGAACAATTTCGCCTGGACGCGTTTTTCGTAACGAGGCTATTTCGGCAAGGGCACATTGTATATTCCATCAAGTTGAGGGCTTATATATTGACGAGAATGTGTCGTTTGCAGATTTAAAACAAACCTTATTTTACTTTGCTAAAGAACTTTTTGGAAAAGATACTAAACTACGATTTCGTCCATCGTTTTTTCCTTTTACAGAGCCATCAGCCGAAGTTGATATTTCGTGTACATTATGTGGAGGCAAAGGTTGCAATGTTTGTAAATATACTGGTTGGTTAGAAATTCTTGGTTGTGGTATGGTAGACCCAAATGTCCTTGAAAGCAATAATATTGATAATGAAAAATATACTGGTTTTGCTTTTGGTATGGGGATTGAACGAATTGCTATGCTTAAATATGGAATTAAAGACCTTAGATTATTTTTTGAAAATGATATTAGATTTTTAGAGCAGTTTTAAGAAAAATAAGTTTTGGACAATAAGTAGATAGCCATATAAAAACGACACTTTTGTTTTTAATATTATTCTGTTTTATCAGGCGTAAGCAAACTTTTATCTTTTAACTGTTCACTTACTTAGACTACTGAAATAAGTACTGTTACAAAAGTTTTTCGACATTTGCTTATTCATAACTTACTGATTAAATTATCTTTGTACTAATGCATAAGCAACTATAAATAGGTCGAAGACCTTAATATGCAATTTAACAATGAATAGGCAAAAATAATAAAACAGACAAAGTCTGTATTTAGACAATGTATGAAATTATAAAATAACCATATTCAAATTATTTTTTATAATTTGCACGCATTATGAAACATATAAATAAAGAAAGAGTAATAATTATAAACCAAGAGCTTGAAAAACAAATACTTTCATTACGAAATAAATCGGGTATATGGGAAGGAGAGCTTTCAGGAAGTGCATTATCTACAGCTGTTTCGGCTTTTGCTTTGTGGATGTACGATAAAGATAAATATAAAACGGAAATAGAAGCAGCTTATAAATGGTTGTCCGAAAATATTAATGATGATGGTGCTTGGGGCGATACTATTGTTAATAAAAGTAATATGAGTACAAGTTTGTTATGTTGGGCTGCTTTATCAGTTGTTAAAAACAGACCTGAGTTTGAAGAAACTATAAACAAAGTTGAAAACTGGCTAATAAAAAGACTGAAATCATTATCTCCTCAAAACATAAGTAGTGCGGTACTAAATCATTATGAAACTGATAAAACATTTTCGGTTCCAATATTAACAATGTGTGCTTTAGCAGGACGTTTAGGAGAAAATGCTTGGGAGTTTGTTCCACAACTTCCATTTCAATTTGCCGCCCTACC
Source organism: Bacteroidales bacterium (assembly GCA_029938185.1). Classification (GTDB taxonomy): domain Bacteria; phylum Bacteroidota; class Bacteroidia; order Bacteroidales; family JAOZVK01; genus JAOZVK01. The sequence continues at coordinate 7,720 of JAOZVK010000036.1, forward strand.
CGACCGATTTTTTAGAATATTAAACCTATCTGTTGTTAGTTATGCAATTCCTGCTTTAGTAGCTGTTGGTTTGGTAAAGTACAAAAAAAGTGGTGGTAATTTTATTATTAGTACGATAAATAATTTTGTAAAACCTAAAGTTTTAAGAGTTTTATCGGAAAAACAACCAAGCAACGGAGGTTTTTTGGAAGCTGCACCATTAACTGGTTTTGTATTAATGAGTTTAGTAGGTGCAGGCGAAAAAAATTATCCTGTTTGTTCAAAAGCAGCAAGTTTCCTTAAATCATCAATAAGACCTGATGGCTGTACACCTATTGATACCAATCTATCGACATGGGTTACAACTCTGTCAGTAAATTCTTTAAGTGAAAAAACATTATCAAGTATTGATAAAAACGAAAACGAAAAAATTTATAATAGCCTACTAAATCAGCAATTTAAAGAAATACACCCTTTTACTAAAAGCAAGCCAGGAGGATGGGCATGGACAAATCTGCCTGGTGGAGCACCTGATGCCGATGATACAGCGGGAGCAATATTAGCATTAAAAAAACTTTCGAGTGGAAACCAAACAGGCTTACATGCAGCTTCGAAAGGAATAGAGTGGTTAATTGATTTACAAAATAATGATGGTGGATTTCCTACTTTTTGTAAAGGTTGGGGAAAACTACCTTTCGACAAAAGCTGTCCCGATATTACAGCACACACAATAAGGGCTATTTTAACTTGGAAATCTCAAATAGATAAAAAATTAGAAAAAAAAATTAATAAATCAATTTCGAAAGCTGTAATATATTTAAAATCTATTCAACATGAAAATGGCTCTTGTCTGCCACTTTGGTTTGGTAATGAAGATGATAAAAAACATCAAAATCCAGTTTATGGTACTTCATTGGTATTATATGGTTTGATATATGCTCAAAAACAAGGAATAAAAAATTTAGAAAATATAATAAAAAAAGCTAGTGATTTTTTAGTATCTTCACAAAATAGCGATGGAGGATGGGGAGGTAGTTTGGGTGTAATATCTAGTATTGAGGAAACATCTTTAGCTGTAAGAGCACTCTCTGCGTCGGGCAATGAATCACCTGTAAATAAAGGTATTGTATGGATTGTAAATAAAATAGAAGAAAATAAAACACTTAATGCCAGCCCTATAGGTTTGTATTTTGCATCGCTATGGTATTACGAAAAAATGTATCCTTTGGTATTTGCAAATTCAGCTCTTAATGTATTTTTGAAAAATTTTTATTAATAGATAAAAGACCTTACAAAACTCGGCTACCCATGTAAGGTTGAATACTCTTGTTTTTCAAGTGGTTACAACCATAAAGTTAATTTGCATCAAACTTTGTGTAACTTTGCAGTTAAAAAGCGTCTAACTTAAAACTGGTAGCCCAAAACTCTTTAAAAAACCATGAGTTCAAAGTAAGTACTGTTACAAAAAAATTTCCGACATTTATCTATTCATAACTCACAAATTGAATTGTCTTTGTATTAATGCGTAAGCAACTATAAATAGGTCGAAGACCTTAAAATATTGATTTTTTTATTCTATCTATTTGATTTTGTTTATTAACTTCTCTTAGATTATTTGCAGTACTGGTAAAAAACTGATGTACAGATAAAAATTTTACTTGAATTTTATTCCAGTCATTTAGTGAACCCATTTTGTTTTGGGCTTTAAGCTCTTCGTATAATGTATTAGATACTGGAATAAAATCACTACGTCCCAAGTAATCCAAATCAGAATCGCAAATAATTTTTTGTAGCAATGTTTTTGGTGTTGGAGGTAATTTTGTTGCCATTATTATATTACAAATTTTATCTATTTGGCTTTCAGAATAATTAAAATTTGGTAAATATTGACGAGCTATTTGAGTTCCAAAATACTCATGATTATCATATCCAATAGTATGACCAGCATCGTGAAAAAGTGCTGCTGTTTTGAGCAATAAAATTGCTTCATCATCTACTCCTTCGCCATAACCAATTAATTCGGCTTGATTTACAACATCAATAGTATGCTTGTAATTGTGATAATATAAAAATTCGGGTAATTCTTTTTCGAGTTTATCAAGTATAATTTCTTGTAAATCGGTAAATTGACGAAGATTATATTTTATCCTAAAAATATCATTTGGTTGTATACCTATTTTTCTATCAAGCGAATATTGTTTTTTGAGTCGCTTTACATAATACATTTGAAGATTTCCCATATATTTTGCAGGTATTTTACCATGATATTCTAAAATAAAATATTCTTTAACAAGCTCATATGTCATTACCGAAATATTTATCTTGCTAATATCGCTAGACGATGCCATTCTAGTAGCAATATTTACAGTATCACCTTTTAAATCATATGAAATTCTTTTTTTACCTGATACAGTTGCAGTAACAGGTCCTGTATGAATACCTATTCTTAAATCCCAGAACTCTTTATTATTATTATTATATTCTACTTTCAATTCGTTGATATATTCTTTCATTTCCAAAGCAGCAAGTACAACATCTATTGGATTGGTAATGTTTTTTATAGGTACACCTCCCGCAATCATATATGCATCACCAATAGTTTTTATTTTTTGTATTTTATATTTTTTTACAATGTTCTCAAAATGTAAAAATATTTCATCTAACTCATCAATAGCATCTCCGCTATTAGTTTGTTCTGATATTTTTTTAAACCCTTGTATATCCAGATATAAAACTGTTGCCATTCTAAAACGCAGATTTTTTGATTTCATCTGTGCTTTTATATCCTTTGGTAGTAAATTAGCTGGAAGTTTTGCTAAAATTTTTTGATATGCTTCATTTTCTTTTTGAAGCTTATCATGTTTTTTGCTAATATCTTTAATTTGGTCGTTTAGTTCTTTATTTTCTTTTATAAGACTAGCAATCCTAAAAACTAATTCTTTTTGATCTTCCATATTCCAATTATCTTTATTAATTGTACAAAGCAATTATACTTTCAATGGTTCAATTATTCAATGATACAATATTAAAACAACACTTTTGTTTTTTTTATTATGCTGTTTATCAAGCGTAAGCAAAATTGTTAATTATCCATTGTTCATTACTTAAAAAAACTTATGACTTGTTTCACTAGCATAGTTGTTATTTGCTTTATATGTGCAATACATATGCCAAAAAAAATAAATTTATAAAAACAACATAACAAATACTATTCAACTGTTATATATTTATATATTTAAATTTCAGTATATTAGCATGCTCATTTTTACCTTCATTAGAAATATACATATCTCCATTAGGTGAAAAACAAATGCCTTCGGGTTGCGAAAATATATTTTTATCAAGTTGTTTTATAGACATTATTTCTCCCTCAGAATCAAGTTCTATTAAAAGCTTACCAACAGTACCAATAACAAATAAAGTATTGGTTTTAGGATTAATTGCTAAACCTGATATTCTAAATGATTTATCTCCTCCCATTTTATCAAGCTCTTTTAAGTCTATTGTTCGATAAAGTTCAATTTCTGAATTTAAGTCATCTAATTTTTTTTGATAAATAGCTCTTTTCTTTTTCAAAGATTTATCTTCTTTATTAATTTTTGCTTTTCCTTTGCAAGCAATCAAAAGACTATTGTTTGATTTATTATAAGCAAGACCCTCTGCATCATTTTTTGAAGTCAATAATGTTTTATGAATATCAACTTTATAATCTTCACTATCATAATTGTTTATAACGAATAACGTTCCATCACTTCTCAAAATATAAGCTTTATCATCTATAAGCTCAATATCTTCATAATCACCTTCATCTCCAAAGTTTGTTGTTTTTATTACTTCATTTTTATTTTCATCAAAAATATATAGTATACCTAATTCATCTTGTACACAGGCTATTTTTCCTTTTCCAATATAACTTATGCCCGAAATCTCAACTAATTCCTGTGGTAATTCATATTTTTTATCAGGATTATCCAAATTGTAATAGAAATTGGTATTTATGTTTGTATTATCCATATCATCTGTATAATTATCGTTTTGATTATTTGTATTACACGAATGTACAATAAATAACAATAATATTGAAATTTTTATATATAATTTTTTCGGTTTCATTCGTTATTATATTAAAATTAAGTAATTAAGGTCTTCGACCTATTTGAGGTTGCTTACGCATTCTGATAATATGTAGTTTAACAAAATATAAATATTGAAAAACTTTTGTTAAACTACTTAATAAGTATGTTTATGTAATTTAAAATCTCAAAATAATGCATAAATTAGAGGTTTTAAAAATATTTTTTTTTAATATTTTAAATAAAAACCACTTTCATTGACAAATATATAATAAAAATATATTTAGTTCGTATATTTGTGTGAAAGTTTTATTTTTTTAATTTTATACAAAAGAAAATTGATATGAGAAATTTTAGTATTAAACACATAATTGGTAATAGTTTAGTTTTTTATCTGTTAATAGCTACAATAACTTTTAGTAGTTCTTGCAAAACTAGTGAAAAAGTTGTTGATAAAGATAAAGAAAAAAAAGAGTTAATAACAAAAACAAAAATAACTTTAAACAAGTTATTAAGTAAAGAATGTACAAAAACACTTGAAGAAAAAGAAAAAATATTGAAAGATATTAAAACTAAAAATATTGAAGATGCTGAAGTAAAAGTTTTAATAAAAAAGTTAGAAACAAAAATCTCGTCTGAGAAAGAAACAATAAAAAAGAAAAAAGAAGAAGACGAAAGAATACGCAGAGAAAAAGAAAAAGCTGATGCTGAAAGACGTGCAAGAGAAGCTCAACCAAGATATAAACTAAACAAGTTTTTTAAAGAAATCATTAATGCTACTGATAACAAAACAGCAGGAATAAAAATAAATGAAGCTTTGGATTTGTTTGTTTCCGAAAGTTCAAATGTACTTATTATTGTTGGTGAAGATGGTGACGAAATTGACTATGATAAGCCAACAAATATTAGGAAGTATCTTAATTATTTGAAAGACCAAAAAAAGAATTTAAATAAAATTGAAAAAATTGTTTTCGATAAAAATAAGAAAATAAAAACATTAGTATTGAGAAAAAAATAAGGTCTTCGACCTATTTATTAACTATTGGCTGCATAATATTAGGTTAATTTCTTATTATTAGCCTAATAATATGCAATTTAACAAATATAAATGTTGAAAAACTTTTGTTAGACTATTTAAGTTAGCTTATCATATAAAATCGACACTTTGTAAAATTGTAATTTTGGCGTAAGTAAAATTATCAATTGTCCATTGCAGATTGTCAATTACTTAATACTTGATATAAAAGATATATTTTATGAAAATAAAAATAGAAAATATTGGACCAATAAAAAATATTGAATTTGATTTTTCAAAAAATATTCAACTCATTTTTGGAAAAAATAACATAGGAAAATCTTATTCTGTAAATATTATTTATTGTTTTATAAAAAGTTTTATTGAAAATAAAAGATTAAATATTGAAACAAATTCATCACATAGGGGATTAGATTTTCAAAAAGAGTTTGGTGATGATAAAAGCATAAATAAATTTGAAAAGTATATTCAAAAAATGGTAAAAGAATATACAGAAATAAATATTAATCATTATGCTGAAGACATTGTAAAACATATAATTTCAATCTCTTTCTTAAAAGACTTTCAAGCAATGTTTTCTACTATTGTTTCTTCCGAAAAAAATATCAAAAACCAATATTCAAATAAAGAAGGGCTGATTACAATTGATTTAGAACAAATAATATTTTCTATTGAAATCAATGATGACGGACATTTTTCAATCAAAGACTTAAAATTTCAAAAGAATTATGAACTAAAGTCTGATGACAAAGGTTTTGATGTTTATCGTAACGAAAAACTAATTTTTTCATGCGACCATGATGCTATTGCTCTTGTCGAAAACATAATATCACGTATTATTGCTCAAATAAATATTTATATAGATAATATATATTTTTTACCTGCATTTCGCTCTGGTTTATACCCTGCCATAAATTCGTTCAGCCCAATAATTGCAGAATTAACAAAAAATAGATATTTCATTACCAATAGAAAAATTGAACTGCCTACTTTATCTGAAATTACATCAAGCTACTATATTGCTTTATCAACTTTAAATAAAAATATTAGTGATGAAAATTTTAATATTTTAGCAAAAAAGATAGAAAAAAAATTACTAAAAGGTGAAGTTAAATATGATGCAAAAGAAAGAAAATTATACTACATTCCTGAAAATACAAAATTAAAACTTGAATTATCAGAAACGTCTTCAATGGTGGCTGAAATTTCACCTATTGTAACTTATTTAAGATATATACTGACACGAGGATTTTCAAACGATGAAATTAAAATTAGAAGAAATTCAGAGGTTGATGATTATGTTAAAACAGAAAAAACAAACCTGATTATAATAGAAGAACCAGAAGCTCATTTACATCCGGAAGCACAGATAGTTCTTATGGAAATATTCGCTGAATTATCAAAACAGGATATAAAACTGATTATTACCTCGCATAGCAATTATATGTTTAATAAATTGGGCAATTTAATTTTAGAAAATAAATTAAATTACCAAACAATTGAAAGTTATCACTTGAAAATGACAGAAGAAGGAAGTGTTAATCTTGATGATATGATTGTAAGCAAAGAAGGTATTGAGGATTGTAATTTTGTTGATGTTTCTGAAAAATTGTATGAAGAAAGAATGAACTTATTTGAAAAGCTTGAAAATAATGCTACTGAATAATATTAAAACAAATTCTCAGCTTAGGGATTTTATAAAAGCAGAGTGCTCTGATGAAGGAATATGTGTTGAGATAGATAATAAAATCGCAAAAAATGAATACTTGGTTATAAAAGTTGATGATTTTTACAATAGCCTTGGTTTAGAGTATACACCAGCATCACCTGATTGTTTAATTTTAATTAAATGCAAGAATAAAGGTTATGCGTTAGCAATTGTTGAATTGAAAAATATTAATAAGTCAAGCAGGCTTGACATTAAAAATATGACAGAGAAGTTCAAAACTTGTTTTGATGATTTCATGAGTAGCCGTTTTAATGAATATTTTGACCAGAACTATCAACGAATTCAATTGTTTTTTATTTCAAAGATTAATATTCATTCAAGTAGCAAAGACCCTTCAAGAGGTTTAAGATTAGAAGCATTAATGAATAAGCGATTTAGGTTTAGAAATAAAAGTTATATGATTAGACCGTATAATCCGACACCTTTAATTAAAGCTTGTTACAATTGATTAGTAAAACTATTTAGGCGTAAGCAACGTAAAAAGGCTTAAAAAGCCTATTTTATATTTAAAATAACTAAACTCTTTAAATAATGAAACAAATTATAATTTTATCATTAATTATCACAGTATTTTTTTCAGATGATATTTTTTCTCAAAAGAAAAAAAAATTAAGCCCTGGAAGAAAACAAGCAATTGATAGTCTTGCACTTGAAAAAGTTAGAGATTTAAGCAAATATATTAGCATTATTGGTAATAAAGCTACTCATTGGTCAGAAGCCAATAGGGTTATTGAAAGTGCTTTGGAACTTTTTATGAAAGGTAGCGAAATGGGTGTATCGTCCTTATACGTAAATGCTATAAAATACTATCCAATAAAAAAATATCTCGAAAGATTATCAAGACTAAATTATGACAAGGTAACAATAAAATGGTTTAAAATACAATACATATCCGATTTGGTGCGACAACCTGACGGTAAATATGTTGGAGTAATTACTATTTTTCAAAAATTTGAAGGTACAACCAAAGATGGCTCGAAGTATGTCGATATTACCCAAAAAGATATAACAATATATGTTGAAAGAAAAAAGACTCAAATTGATGGTATCTCAATAGGTTTTTGGGACGTACTTTTGGGTGATATAAGAGTTGCTGAAACCAAAAAAAAGTAAGGTATACTTTAAATGGTTCAATTATTCAATGATACAATGGTACAATAATTTGATTAATAATTGATAACAGTTTATTAATCTTAAACCTATTTAATAATAAACAAATATAACAATTGTGAACAAAATAATTATTATTTTAGCATTGATATTCGCTAATGAAATATATGCATATAGTCAAACAATTAAAAACAACGGAGTTACTGAAGATGAAAGTGAATTATATGCTTCAACAAAACAGATAAACCAGTTTTTTAGACGTTTCAATGGTGAAGAAGATTTATATGGCGAGAAGTATTACCAAAAAGATAGTTTGTACAGAAATATTAATTTACGAAAAAGATATTTATCAAACTTATTTGACAATAAAAGCGAAAAAATAGAAGATTCTACCAAAAAATCATTTATTAAGTATATAACAAAAAAAAAAGAACCGTTATTTCTTGATTTTTATTCCAAAAATTGGATTGCCGAAGTTTCTACAAAATTTAAATATAAAGGAAAAAAAGTAGATATATTAATTTATTTCAAAATAGAAAAGCAAAAAAAAGGCTATAAATGGATTATTACAAATGTATATTCAAATAGTTTTGATAAAATGTTTTTTAAGAACGACGAAGGTAATAGTAAATTTTTGCACCCGATGAGTCACGAACTAGACTTTATGAATATCAATAAAATATTCAGAGACAAAAAATATATTGAATATTATACAGTAAAAGGCTATAAACCCGATTATTTAACCCTCTTCTTATTTGAATTAAAAAAATCAAACCTAAAATTCGTAACAATTACTAAAGTCAAATTTCATATTTTTCAAATTAAAAATTGGTATTTCGAAATTTATCAATATAATAGAAAAGGATATAATAGTGGTTGGTTAATATCAAATATATTTAGAATTGAAGAAACTGAAAAAACAAAACTTATCAAACTTATTAGTCATGACAAATAGATTATTGCTTAAATTTTTTCCAATAATAATATTACTTTTTACTTTTTTAGAAACAGTAAATTCACAAGAAGTATCACCTAAAAAAATTGAGAGTCTAAAAAAAGAAGCCAAACAATTGGTTAAATTTTTTGAAGGCACTCTCAATGATTTGGGAACAGATTATACATCTGTAAAAGAAAAGCAAACTATTATTAATGAGAGTTATCTCAAAATATTTAGAGACAGTGATGTTCAAATTGAAGACGATTTAGACGAAAATAGAGAAGTTGTTTTAAACAAAGATGTTCAAGCATACTTGCAAGATATTGAGTTTTTTTTCAAAAAAGTTGAATTTGAATATACAATAAAAGAAGTGAGTCATGCTGTTAAAGCTGATGGAAGTTTGTTTTTTAAAGTTACAACTATCAGGTATCTTAAAGGCTTATCTCTTGAAAACGACACTGTTAATTCAAATATTGATAGGTATATAGAAATTGATTTTGATGAAGAAAATCAACAACTAAAAATTGTAAGTATTTATACTACAAAACTTAATGAAGCAGAAGAACTTCATAAATGGTGGAAAGAATTATCTCCATCTTGGAAAAGAGTATTTAATTCATATGTATCTATAAAAGACTCAATTACATTAGCTCAAATAAAAAAAATAATACGTATTAAAGAATTAGATGTTTCGGGAAATCATGAAATAAGAGACTTATTACCTCTGGCAAAATTATCAAGACTAAAAAAAATAAAGATAAATAATACTTCGATAAGTAGTTTAGAACCAATAAGAAATCTTACAAAATTGGAAGTATTGCAATGTGCTAATACTGATATTAGTTCTCTTTCGCCTTTAAAATATTCAATGAATTTGCGTGTGATTATATGCAATGATACAAAAATTGATAATATAGATTATTTAAGAAATTTTGAGAAAATTGAAAAACTGCATTTAAATAATACGCCTGTTTCTGATATTGAAGCATTATCGGAGCTTAAAAAATTAAGAGATTTACGAATTAATAATACTCCAATTGATGATTTAAAACCATTAGAAAAGCTTTTAAATCTTAAAAATTTGATTTGTTCAAACTCTCAAATAAATAATATTAAACCTTTGAGTAATATTAAAAAACTTGAATATTTGAATATTCAAAATACTGCTATAAATGATTTAAGCCCATTGAAAAATCTTAAAAACTTAAATACAATTTATTGTGAAAATACAAATATCAATAATCTGAATGTAATAAAATCGTTGTCGGGACTAAAAAAAATATATTGCGATAATACTAAGATAAGTAAAACGCATGCTAATGAATATATGCAAAAATATCCCTCAATACTAATAATTTATGAATCTACTCAACTACAAAATTGGTGGACAAAACTATCTGATGAATGGAAAAAATCAATAAATAATCATATTAAAATTGGTAAAAATCCATCGAAAGAAAAATTACACAAAGTACTTGGTATAACCAAATTAGATATTTCAAACAATAAAAATATTAAAAACCTTGAGCCTGTAAAAATATTGATAAATATAATTAGTATTAAATGTCAAAACACATCGGTTTCAAACTTATCGCCAATAAAAGAATTAAATCAATTACAATATCTTGATTGTAGCAATACAATGGTTTTTAGTTTAGCACCATTATCTAACTTAATTAATTTAGAAATTTTAGATTGTTCAAATACACCTATTAGTAATATTGTATCGTTAAAAAAACTAAACAATTTAGAGTTTATTAATTGTGAAAATACTAAAATAAGCTCTTTAAATTCGTTGATTAAACATAACGATTTAAAAAAACTCTATTGCGACAACACCAAAATTACATACGAGATTGTAAAAAAATTTAAAACTAAAAATAAGCATACTATTGTAATTTATCAAACAAAATATTTGAAAAATTGGTGGACAAAATTACCAAGTGCTTGGAAAAATGTTTTTATTCAAAAAGAAAAAATTAGTAAAAATCCAAAAAAAGAGGAGCTACAAAAACTTGCAGAGATTAGCAAACTCGAAATAGTTTCTAATGACAATATTGCTGATTTGAAAGCTTTGAATGTATTGAAAGAATTAAAATCACTCAAAGTTAGTGACCTGAGAGTGAAAGACTTAAACCCATTGAAAGAACTAAAAGAACTAAAAGAGTTAGACTGTTCAAAAAATCCAATAACAGATATCGAACCATTGAAATATATGCTTAATTTAACAAAATTAAATATAGAAAATACTCAAATCAAAAATTTAGAACATATTACACAGTTAGTTAATCTTGAGTTTTTAAATGTATCTGGAACTAAAATAAGAAATCTAAAACCAATTTCAACCTTATCTAATCTTAAAACTCTCTACTGCTATAGCACCTCAATACGTAGTCTTGGTCCGATATACGAACTAAAAAAACTTAGAATGTTAAAATGTTATAATACAAAACTTTTTGAGTTTATTGTTAATAAATACAAAAGTGCTAATCCTGAGTGTGAAGTTGTTAATTAAGGTATAGAAACGTAGAAAATTTATGAATTATTCAGGTTTGTAATCAAATAATAATGTAATTATAAAATGAAAAACAAAATTATTATCGCAATTGATGGACATTCATCATGCGGAAAAAGTACGGTAGCAAAAGCTATTGCAAAAGAATTGGGATATATTTATATTGATAGTGGTGCAATGTATAGAGCAATTACACTATTTGCAATGCGACACAAGCTAATCATAAACAACAAAGTAGAAACAAAAAAATTAGAAGAATTAATAGATAATATAGAAATTTCTTTTAAATATAACAACGGATTGCTAAAATATGAAACTTACTTAAATAACGAAAACATCGAAACCGAAATTAGAAAAATTGATGTTTCAGAAAATGTAAGTTACATAAGTGAGCTAAAATTTGTTAGGGAATTACTTGTGAAATTACAACAAGATTTAGGCAAAAACAAAGGTATTGTTATGGACGGCAGAGATATTGGAACGGTTGTTTTTCCGAGTGCCGAATTAAAAATATTTATGACTGCCGATAGTAAAATTCGAGCACAAAGAAGATATAAAGAATTAATAGAAAAAGGCGATAATGTAAATTTTGAAGAAATATTGAACAATGTAGAAAAACGCGATTATATTGACCAAAATAGAAAAGAAAGCCCACTAAAAAAAGCCAAAGATGCTTTATTATTAGATAATAGTAATTTAAATCACAAGGAACAATTAGATTGGATATTGAAAAAAATTGACAGTTTGGTCTAAGGTCTTCAATCTATTTTAATTTGTGTTGTGGTTTGAAACATGTTACATATTCTTACTAATGCGTCATATGTAGTTTTAAATTACGATGAAAATCAATAACATAACCGCCTACTGTCGGCGTGGCATTGAAGCCACACCGACAGTTTTAAACAGGCAATATGCAACAAACCAGTACAATCTATTTTAATTTGCTTAGGTATTCGTTCAATATTTCAACAATAAAAAAAAGCTATCTTATTTAAAAGATAGCTTTTTAATTTTAAACGTCGGGGTGGCAAGATTCGAACTTGCGACCTCCTGCTCCCAAAGCAGGCGCGCTAACCGGGCTACGCTACACCCCGTGGTTTTAAAGCTTTGCAAATGTAAGAGGTCTTATTTTATATTCCAAATATTTTTCAATAATATTTTAATTATTTTTTTAATAAATTTATAAAATACTGATTAATAATTATTAAAAAATAACTTTTAAATTTATTTTTTGTAAGATATTTATAAGTAATTAACAATGAACAATGGATAATTAACAATTTTGCTTACGCGTGATAAACAGCATAATAAAAATAAAAAAAGTGTTGTTTTTATATATCGACCTACTTATAAGTGTAAACCAATTCGTAATTTATAATTCGTCATTTCCTTATCATCAGTATTCAATTTTGTTTTCTTTTTCAGTCCAGTTATTAAAAGCCACAATAGCTTTATCTCTCATAATCTGTATAGTAGGTATTTTTCTTTTGTCAATATTTTTTCCAATTTCTTGATATATAAATGAATCATCGAAGCCAACTTTTTTTGCGTCATTTTTAGTATTAGCATAAAAAATTTTATCTATCCGAGCCCAATATATTGCACCAAGACACATAGGACATGGTTCGCACGAAGTATATATTTCGCAAGCTGACAAATCAAAAGTGTTTAATTTTTTTGAAGCCATTCTAATTGCATTTACTTCGGCGTGTGCTGTTGGGTCATTGTGTAAAGTTACAGAATTTGATGCTTTTGATATTATTTTTCCATCTTTAACAATTACAGCTCCAAATGGTCCTCCATTATTATTTACACTTTCAATTGACATATCAATTGCACTTTTCATAAATTTTTCAATATTTTCTTTCATTTTTATTTTTTTTAGCAATTCTTAATTTTTTTTATAATTATTTTTAAAGTTTTAATTTTCAACAATTAGACTGTCCATAAAGTCCGTTTTCTATTATGATTACACTTTCAATGGTTCAATGGTTCAATGGTTCAATGGTTCAATGGTTCAATGGTTCAAT
>JAOZVK010000358.1 GCA_029938185.1 Bacteroidales bacterium
AAATGTTTTAATAGTTTAATTATCAAATAGTTTTAAGTTCGTAAAGTAGAACTAAACAAAAGAATATTTTAGGAACTAATTAAAAACTTAAATAAGCTACTTTTGCTCGTTCTGTTTTTTACACATAGTAAGTAATCGTATAATATTTTTTAAAATAAACTAAAAATTTCTAATAAAAATTTGCATGGAATATATTTTTATTTTACATTTGCAACGATAACAAATATGTAATAATAACAATATGGGCAATGTTACAAAATTTTTAGTGGAAAATAAGATAAAACCTTCTTATCAAAGGATGAGTATTTTGGAATATTTGATAAAATACAAAACACACCCTACTGTTGATGAAATACATCAAAAATTGGTTGTAGAAATTCCAACTTTATCAAAGACAACTGTATATAATACATTAAAATTGTTTGTTGAAAAAGGAATCGTCTTACTAATAAATATAGAAGACAACGAAACCAGATACGATGCAGATACATCAGCACATGGACATTTTAAATGTGTAAAGTGTAACAAAATATATGATTTTTCATTCAATAATGCAGATATTGTAGTTGATGAATTAAAACAATATATAATTCAGCAAACACATTTGTATATCAAAGGAATATGTTTAATTTGTTTATAATAGATATTAATAATTTAAAAACTAAATTTTAGATGGAAACATTAATTGGAAAAAAAGCACCAGCTGTAAATGCAAAAGCAGTAGTAAATGGAAGCGAAATTGTAGACTTCTCAATGAGTGAGTTTATTGGTAAAAAAGAAGTTGTTTTATTCTTTTACCCACTTGATTTTACTTTTGTTTGTCCTACAGAATTATTAGCTTTTCAAGATAAGTTAGCTGAGTTTGAAAAAAGAAATGTTGCAATAGTTGGTTGTTCTGTAGATTCTGAATTTTCGCACTGGGCATGGTTACAAACCGAACAAAACAACGGTGGTATAAAAGGTGTTACGTACCCTATAGTAGCTGATTTGTCAAAAACAATTGCCGAAAACTATGGTGTTTTGGCAGGAGAGTATGATTATGATGCAGATGGGAAAATAACTTTCAATGGCGCACCTGTTGCATATCGTGGTTTGTTTTTGATTGACAAAGAGGGTGTTGTAAGACATTCAGTTATAAATGACTTACCTCTTGGAAGAAGTGTTGATGAAGCTCTTAGAATGGTTGATGCATTACAGCATTTTAACAAACATGGCGAGGTTTGTCCTGCAAACTGGAAAGAGGGAGACAAAGCAATGGAAGCAAGTTTTAGTGGTGTTGCTCAATACCTAAGCGAAAGGTAAGGTATTCGACCTGTTTATAGTTGTTTACGCATTAGTATAAAGACAATCTAATCAAGTAATTATAAATAAGTAAATGTCGAAAAACTTTTGTAACAGTACTTACTACATTGTTTATAAGGCGTAAGCAAAATAGTTCATTGTCCATTATTCATTGTTAATTACTTAGTGCTTAATTTAAGTTTAACTATTTTTAAAATTAAAAAGATGAAAATTAATAAATACGTAGAAATATCAACATTAGATAGAGAAGCAAAAAAAGATTATATTGATCGTCATTCAGCTTTTCTACAGTGCGAATCAAGTGCCAAAAAAGGAGAGAAATTTAAAGTAAAAGTAATAGTTGGTGATAAATATTTACACCCTGATGATTTTGATCATTATATTGCATGGGTACAACTATGGGATGGTGAAAAAATGTTAGCTCAAACAAATTTTACTGCTGGTGCATTTGGAAATGCTCCTAGTCATACTGAGGTCGATTTTTATGTTGTTCCTAATAGGAAAATGAAATTGACTGCTACTGCATTTTGCACAAAACATGGTTTGTGGCATAGCGAGGAACAAGTTGTTGAACTTAGTTAATAAAAAAGGCTCAAAGAGCCTTTTTTTGACTCTTCGAGCCTTTTAACCTACATTTCGCACCCCAAATGTATAAAAAAATAATTTAATTCAAAAAAAAATATTCCCACAAAATATATTATAAATTACGGCAAGTTTCATTTTTAATGTTTTTTAGCTAAGAGTTTAAAAAATAGATGAAAAATTTATAAACATACAAAAGTTAAATAACTTTAAATTAGGCAAATCACAAATAATAATTAACCATTTGCACTTGTTATTTTAACCTTTAACGGCTTCAAAAAACACTCAAATATTCCCGATATTATCGTATTTTTTGAATTGTTAAAGCTTAAAATACCTGCGTACAAATTGGCTAATTATTTATTGTGAATTGCCGTAATTGTGGATGAGCGATTAATCTAAAGACATTTTATAAATTATGAAAATTTGTTATTTTTCGAAATAAACCGAACTGTGCAATCAAAAGTCCGTAAGGACGACGACTATTGTTAAACCACGATGATAATCGTGGTATTAAAAGAACTTATGACATAAAGTCCCTCAAGGGAGGAACTATTTTGCTCTATTCCCACAACTATCGTTGTGGGTTTACAATAGTTCGTTCTATCGGACTTTTGATTGCACAGGTCAAAATAAACTGTTAGGTAGAAATTGAAACTTGCCAAAAAAGCTTTAAGAACAAAATATTTTATGCATAAACAACATTAAAATACTAAAAAAGCACAATAAATTATAGTATATTTTGCATGATTATCTAATTTGTTATATTTTTGCGATAACAGTAGATTTTTTGGTTCATCGGGTTTATTTATGTACAAATTCATTTCACTATTTAATTAACTGATAATCAATTGAAATAAAATTATTTTGAGTAAGCCTCATTAAAAAATATCGAAGACCTTAAATAGCACATAATTATAATGAATAAAATATATCATTTAAAAACATTAATACTTGCACTTACACTAATATTTTTTAGTGCTTGTAGCAAAGAAGATGCAAGTAAGGAATATGAAGTAGAATATAAAGATCAGGATTTACAAGGAAAAATTGGTGGCTATCCATGGACAATATTAACGGCTTTTGCAAAAGATTCTAAATATGAAAGCGATAAGATAAGTATATCATTATTTACATCAGAACTAACAGAACCATGCAAACTTGAAAGTCTACCAAATGAAAATGCAGTTTTTTTTACTATAATAAAACAAGTAGGAACATATACACTGAGTAAAGGTGAAAGTAATTCATTTTCGATAACACTTTATTATAAAGATGATTCTGAAAATTTTACTGTTATAAGCGGAGCTGTTGAAATTTTAGAAATTGATTCAGATAATAATACAATTAGTTGTAAAATGGATATTTATTTTGACAGATATAATTATTTAAATGGAAATTTTACTATAAATCATTGTAACTAAGGACTTCGACCTATTTAATGTGGCTTACGCATTTTTGTAAGTTGCTGTTCATATAAATTTACTTTATAGACGCACACTAATTAGTTGAAAAATCGAAGTTTAAGCTTATTTATACGTAAGCAACATAAAAAGGCTCTTAGAGCCAAAATAACTAAATAAAATACTTATATCATGTCAGGACATAGTAAATGGTCAACAATAAAACGAAAAAAAGGAGCATTAGATGCAAAACGTTCAAAAATATTTTCAAAAATTGTTAAAGAAATAACAATTGCTGTAAAAGAAGGAGGAAGTAGTGATATTGGTTCAAATCCACGATTGCGTTTAGCAATATCTAACGCAAAAGGTGTAAATATGCCTAAAGATAATATACAAAGAGCTATTAATAAGGCAGAATCAAGTAGTGAAAATTTTCAGGAAACTACATTTGAAGGAACAGCACCAGGTGGGACAGCAATTTTTGTTGAATGTTTGACTGATAATAATCAAAGAACAGTTGCAAAAATAAGAGCCATATTTAACAAACGAGGTGGCACTTTAGGCAAGAATGGTTCATTGAGTTATCTGTTCGAGAGGAAGGGAGTTTTCAATATTGTTTCAAAAAATTTAGATGCTGATGAAATGGAATTTGAACTTATTGACTTTGGATTGGATGAGTTTGAGAAACTTGATGATATATTTATTATTACAACAGCTATGGAAGATTTTGGTAATATGCAAAAAAAATTAGAAGAATTAAATATAGAAGTTGAAAATGCGGAGTTACAACGAATAGCTAATTCAACTACAAAATTAAATATTGAATCATCTAAAAAAGTTTTAAAAATGATTGATAGCTTTGAAGATGACGATGATGTTCAAAACGTTTATCATAATCTTGAAATGTACGATGAACTCGAAAAAGCTCTTGATGAGTAGGCTCAAAGAGCCTATTTTTTTTGCCTAAAAAGATGGATATTGCCAGTTTCATTATATGTTTTTCCATCATAACCAACCGCTTTAAGAACATAAAAATATACACCTGGAGATGCTTTGGCATCGCTATTTCTAATTGTACCATCCCATCCGTTATCAGCTTCTTTGGCAGAACTCCATTGACATACTTTTCTTCCCCAGCGAGAATATATTATACAATTAACTGTTTCCATTGATTCCAGTTTCAGTTTAAAAACATCATTTATACCATCACCATTTGGAGTAAAAACATTGCTAGACTCAAAAGAAGAAGGAGGTATGGTTACATAAATTGTTATTGTATCAGTTCCTTGACAAGCGCTTTTACTTGTTGCTGTTAGATTTATTTTGTAATTTCCATTTTTACTGTAAGTATGAGTAAATTCAGAATTAGTATTAGTTGAACCATCACCTAAATCCCATATATAGTCTACAGCCCAACTAACACTTGTTTTTAAATTAAGTTCAAGTGGAGCATCTCCTGTTTCGGGATTAGCTGTCAGTGTAACCGCTTCGACTTTAACATATAGTGAAGTGTCTAATGAACATGAATAATCATCAGTAACCATAAATTTGTACTCTTTGTTTGCTATTGAGATAGGAATAGCAGTTGCAATACCATTTGATGTTCCACCAATTCCATCGCCATCCCAAATTGATTTATTAAGCGAATAGGTATTTGAATACTTCCATTTGGTTGGTAATTTTGTTCCTTTAAAGCCTAAGTACCAGTCAAATACAAATCCATTGTCGTTAGCTGTATTGTCAGTTATTTCTATTGTCCAATCTCCGTTAAATGGACAAGCATCTAAATTACTCAATACTTCATCTGATTTATAATTGCCTGAAGGCATTGATGAGTAACTATTTGTA
This sequence comes from Bacteroidales bacterium, assembly GCA_029938185.1. Classification (GTDB taxonomy): domain Bacteria; phylum Bacteroidota; class Bacteroidia; order Bacteroidales; family JAOZVK01; genus JAOZVK01. The sequence goes on from JAOZVK010000358.1 coordinate 5,136, forward strand.
TTATTGTTTAAATTTGAAGTAGCATCAAGTGTCCAATAATAATAATATGGAGTTCCTACATCAGAAGAAGCTTCGTTATCTATCGGTTCACCTAAATAACTATCTGTTGTACTATAATCTTTCAATATTGCAATTTTTCCAGTAGGACAAGTTATTTTAATTTGTATATTTCCAAGATTAGAATGTTCCATTTTAAGTCCAATCTTCTCGAAATCGGTAGATGCAGAAAAAACATCATTTTTGTCAAAAGCTTTATGTGTTATTATTGATTTATAAAAATTATTGTTATCTGATACCTCAAATGGTATACTTTCTTCAATTGTGGTGGGTAGTTCATATATCCATTCTGATTGGGCAACTTTTCCTGTAAGCGTTATTGTTTCGCCTAAACATATACCTATGTCTTTTTCAACATCTGTACTTGTTCCTCTAAAATCGGGAGCAAGCGAAATCTGTACTTTTATTATCTGGTAGTCTTCATTATTTGAATATTTTGCAGTTAGCTTAACATAATACCCTCCACCTTCTGTATACTGATGTGTTACTTGTTGTTTTTCAATACCAACTCCTGATGTTACTGAATTGTCTCCAAAGTCCCAAAAAAATTCTGTATTATTGCTAACATCAATAGTTCCATCTTTTGCAGTTGCATTAAAAACTATATCAGAATTCTGACATGCCTGATTTTTATCTTGAGTAACACTAACAGTAAATTGTGAAAATAAATTTACTGGTATTAAAATAAAGATTAATATTATAAGCTTATATTTCATATTTATAAAAAGATAAATAAATAAATAAGGTCTTCGACCTATTTAACGTTGCTTACGCATCATACTAATTAAAACACTCGCCATTCATAGAACAAAAAAGGGTCAAAGTTAAGGTGGAATAAATTTAACTTTCCACCTTAACTTGCTGTCCTAATTTTGGGGAGTATTATAATCCTTTTGAACAAGTGCCTACACCTGGGCTTATAAAAACTAATAATTTACAAAATATTATTAGTTCTAATTTT
>JAOZVK010000359.1 GCA_029938185.1 Bacteroidales bacterium
ACCGTTTATTATATATCTTGCGTAAGCAACATTAAATAGGTCGAAGACCTTAGCTCTTTTATTATAAATTTCCCATAACCTGCTCTTCCTATTCCATCTTGCTCTTATTCTACAATCAATCTAAGGTCTTCGACCTATTTAATATGGCTTATGCATTATATTAATATTCTTACTATAAAGATATTACAACTAAAAAAAGGAAAAAAATTTAGCTTTTGACTCCTTAGCTTGAGCGATTACGAAAAGAAAATACATATCTCTTTTAGAATACTATCAATAAGTTTTATCTATTTTTAAAAATAAAAATTCGCTGTTTTCCATGATTTAAGTAACCGCCATATACGAAAACTGTACGGTGGTGTGTGAGGCTCTTTTGACAGCCAATTAGACTGTCGGAAGTCTAATTGATTAGAGATATTATTTTGTTCGTTGTGTCCAATTTTCAATTTCTAAGTCATTGATATTTTCGTAATCCTTTACGTTGTTTGTTATCAGTATTAAGTCATTTGCAATAGCAATTCCTGCAATCAAAATATCATAATTACCACTGTGTTTTCCTTTTTGACGTAATTCTGCATATATTTCTGCTGAAATTTCAGCAGATAATGCAGTAGTATCTAATATTTTGTGTTGTTCAATCATTTTTTTGAAATCTCTAATTTGTTTTGTTGCATTTCGTGCTTTTAAGCCACCCAAAATCTCAATTACAGATATTCGGCTGATATACACATAATCGTTTTCACTCAAATGATTGTTAAAATTATTGACAACTATTTTTAGTTGCTTCATATAATAGGACAGTATATCACTGTCAACCAATACTTTTTTATTTTTCATTACCACATTAATTTATCAATTCGTTTATTCATATTTAAATTATTGTTTCGTCTGTTTTCGAATATATCACTTAATAAATCATTCCAATCAAAATTTTCAGAGTTTTCTTTTTGCATTTCTATTTTTTTATTTTTTTCTATGGCTGCGAAATGTTCATCTGGTAAATGGGTTCTAAACGAATGTATAATAGCATAAAGTGTTTGCAAATATTCATCAGGAACTATACTTAGTTCCATAACAATATTTCTGATAACATCTTCTTTGTTTTCTTGTATCTCAATCATTTTGTATATATTTTAGTTTGTGTTTTTTTATAAAAATATGAAAAATAAGGCAAATAACATAATTAAGTAGGTCGATATACAAAAACGACACTTTTGTTTTTTTATATTATACTGTTTATCAGGCGTAAATAAATTTTTAACTATTCACTTACTTAGTATACTAAATTAGCTTAGGAATTTTACTTTTATTAAATCTTTATATGTTATTATTCAATATTTTGTACCATTGTATCATTGAATAATTGAACCTTTTAAAGTATACTCTCATCAGGTGGTGGTGAATTATCAGTTGTAATATTGTATATTCATAGCTTTTGAGTTTTTCAAAACAGCCGCAAAGTTAATAGCTCTATTCGCATAAATTTTTGCTTTAACTCGTACGTCAAATACTTTGTTATAAAAATTATCGTCTAATGAAATATTCATTGTGTTATAATTGAATTAATTATTCGGTCTCGTAATCTTCCACTCATTTCTCCATCTATTAAAAAAAACTTCATTGTTTTTCCAAATGCCATTTATATAATTTTTAGTTACAATTTTTTATAACAAATTATTTATATGTTTAGTTATTTTAGATTTTTTGGGAAATGAAAAAACATAACTGTTAATAAAATTTCAATATCTTCATCATCTCTATACTTCAATTTATATTGTAAAGTTTTATCATCAATTTCAGGTAATTTCTGCTTATGATAATTATTTGTAGCTATTTGATTTTTAAATTGATTTACTTTTTTTGTAAATTCCCTATCCTTTATAAAAATTAATAGAGCTGTTTTTGTTTCTCTTAATGTAATATAGCCCATTAACTGTTTAATTGCACTATCACAAACCCAATCAATACTATCCCAAATCTTGCATTCAGCCACAAATAAATTATTATTATCAATTGTATTTTTTATAGTAATATCAGCTTTCCCTTCTTTGTTAAATGTTTCACCATTAACACTTGTATATTCATATCTTGTTTCCAAAAATAATTGAAAAATATCTCTAAAATAGTCTTCTCGTTCAGCTTTTGTTGAATAAGCTTTCTTTTCATACGCATCTAAATATATCCTTCTTTTGCTTTCAATTGCTCTACCAACAAAACCTATTGTTTTTATAATATCATTATAAATTTCATCAGAAATACTTATAAGATTTTTAGTTTTACTATTGGTAGGAATAATTTTCTTACTAATAACTTGAATAAAATTATTAGATATGCTGTTTATTTTTAACTCTTTAAATAAATTAGTAAATTTGTTCTTAATATTTTGGTAATTTTCTAATTTTTGTATTAATAAATTCTTTAAATGTTCATTCCATTTTGCAAAATCAATATTCAAATACTGGATATTTCTTTCAATAAAATAATCAATACCTCTTATTGTTTCTGGATTTTCAATCAATTTGTCAGTTAATTTTATTCTATATGAAATATATTTGTTATTATTTCCATCTCTGATAAAAATTAATTTATTTTTGGGGGTATAAATTTTTGAAGGTATAATTGACAATATTTTTATTGACTGATTAAGAAAATATGTTATTGAAAATTCAGTTTCAATTTTTCCATTTTCAACAAAATTTGGATTATGAACAGTAGAAGGTCGTTCAATTTTTTTTTCAAAAGATAATTTTTCTATTGAATATTCTTCTAATAACTTATTTATTAATTCACTATAATCATTATTCTGATAAATAATTGATTGATTGATTTCATTTTCTATCTTTTGTTCTAATCGACAAATAAAGTCTTTAACCCTTATACTGTTAAAAAGATTATAATCTAATCCCTGTTTAATTTGAATGTAATTTATAGTGTTGATTATGTAGTTAATTTTCCTCATACTTTACAACAATATTTGTTAGTATTTATTTATATTGTAATTTCACCTATTGACTAAGTTGTTTTATCTACCGAAATCACGCAAATTATATCCGTCATTTATAGACTATAAAAATTGATTTTATAAGCTGATAAATCATAAAATGGTACTTATTCACTTGACAAATTTGAACACTATTAAAGAGTTCATCCTAACTTTAGAAAGGTTACTGAGTGTATCCTTTTGCTCGCAAACTATGTAATAGAATTAAATAGTTACTTAAATTTTACAGTGATGTCCCAAACTGTTGAATTGTGTTTTGTGAAATTGCCTCCAATATTGATATTATTATTTTCCAGATTTGTAATTAAATTCGCATTAATACCAAAATCTTGGTTATATGTGAATTTTAACGAGGTGTCTTTTAAACCAAATTTTAATCTTGCGTTAACTAACAGCTTCCATGTTTCTTCAAAAGGATACCAAGATAAATTTTCTGCCAAACTTGGACTATCAGTTCCCTCCAGTTGCATATTAAATAAGATTGTATTATTCTTTGTAGATTTACTACCAGCAGTTCCATTTAGTGTATCTCCAGTTTCAGAAATTACTGCACTCATAGCTGCGGATAATTCCTGTCCCCAGCCCTCTTTATACTCAACAGAAATATCAATTGCTCCAAGGTGAAGTAAAATATTTATTAATTCACTAAATTTGTGTTCTAAAATAAATTTATGGAAATCTTTTAAAGGGAAATATTGTCTTTCATTTTTAGGATGACCTACATATACATCGCATGTCTCATTTACAGGAAAGACAAATTTATTTTTTAAGGATTTTGGAACAGGATTTATTTTAATACCTGAAGTTTCAGAATTCCGAAAGAATTTATACATTTGATAAGACGCACCTGCTATCGGATTTACTGCCACCAAACCTAAATCAAGAATATTATCTTTGAGCCAGTCGAAATTGCTCCTCTCACTACCTAATTTACTATAATCTTCATCGTCAATAAATTCAACAAATTGACGTTCAGAATAATCTTTTTTAAAAAAGTTAAGTTCATTCATTGCTATATTTTTTTTGTAAAATAAATTCTAATTATATTATTGAAATTTTGTTTTTGACACTTTTTCAAGCATATGCAACTAATTGAGTTAATGCACCCTAACGTCTTGCTAAACACCATGGCACCAAGCCACAATTATAGTATCTACATATTTTTAATTAATACACTGTTATTGAGTATTATATTATTTATTATATATGGCTAATTAAATATATATTCGGATCTATCTCAATAGCTTTATCCAAGTAATCGTAAACATTACATTATATTAGTCCAAAATAAAACTTTCGTAAATATATAAAAATTTCTCCAAAACAAAGCAAAAATAATTTTTATATTCAAACAAAAATTACTAAATTCGCCACATATATTGAGCGAAATATAACAATAGCTTAATATATAGTTCTTTGAATTTATATTGAAAACTTATTTTCTTTATCTATAAAACCACCAATTTTAGCGGCAAGAAATAAGGGATTATACCTATAAGGTATAAACCGTACTTATTTGCTGCGTGGTGCTTGGTGGTACCCTTAGATAGAATGAGTTACGGTTTTTTTTATTTATTAATTTAAAACAACAATATGGAGAGAAATAGTCGGCAGTTCACAGTCAGCAGCCGGCTTACGCAAAGGACAGTTGGCAGTCAGCAGTCCACAGCCAGCTTACGCAAGAGTAAAAGGCTGAGTAAAAAAAGACTGTAAACTGAAGACTGGAGACTCAAAAGTCTGAGTAAAAATGGCTGTAGACTGAAAACTGTGGGCTGCAGACTGACAAAAGCCCAAATTATTTATTAATTAACTAAATTTTATAATTATGTCAAAAAAAGTAACAAACCCAAATGGGAAAAAAGGAAGCCCAGAGCATCAGGCAAAGATTAAAGAGATTGAGAAAAATCTTGAAGAACTCGGTTTTACTGTTAAACTTGAGTATTATATTAAGACAATGGCAGGTATGAAAAACCGCTATGTAGATTTGGCAGCATTCGAAAAACGCACAAAGCGTCTGGTAGAATTACACCAAGTTGGTAAAACTAAAGCAAACGGCGAAGCCGTTAAGCGCGAGCAAGAAGCAATGGACGATATCAAAAAAACAACTGGAAAAGATATAATTTTCCACCCTTTTACGATATTGGTAATTATAACAACCATTGCAACAGGCACATATTTAATTAACAACTTATAACTAACAACTAACACCTAATAACTATTTATATGAAAAAGAAACAGTTGAATTTTTATCTTTTGCCCAGTGAGTTTGAGGCATTTGAAAGTTATCTGAAACAGAATGATCTGCAGATTATTGGTTCGCCTATTGAATCGGAAAAAACCAAATTTGTAGAATCTGTGGAAAAAGCAAATGGTTTTGAAAAGTTTTATATTGTTGGCAAAGAGCATACAAGCCTTATTAAAACAAGATTTGTAAAACAACAAAACCATTATGTGGTTGATGTAACAGAGTCGGCAATTGTAGAACTTGACACAGGTTTTTTAAACAAAGAAGAAAACTCGCTTACACGTGGTCGTTTATTTTTTACTTATGAAAGTAGTTCGGATACTGCAAAACCAAAAGAATTTATTGAAAATTCGGAAGCTTTGCTAAAATACTTCGAACAGAACTATAAAACTAATGAGTACAAAGATTATAAACCAATAATAGTAAGCAAAAATGTACAGGAATGGATACGAAAAGAAGATGGCAAACTTATTGATAATTAACAATTAAGAATTATCAAATAATAATTTATTTTATTAGGACTAAAATAAATTTTGTTGCCACCTTCACACATTAATTACCGCAAATATATGAATTTTTATTCTATATGTTTGCGGTTTTTGGCTCTTCAAGCCTTTTTAATATTGGGCTACCCACTTAGGGTTGGCTACTAAGGTGTTAAAAATTTAATATTTTGGTAAAAGTCTTCCCCCATTTTATTATCAATAACATACATACAATCAAAAATATACAGTTAAAAAAAAGGGTGAAAAACATACAAATATTGCTTTTACAAAATTTGAAAAAACGCCTTGTTAATGCCGTTGCCTTTTAATTTCTTGAATAACAATTTCTGGTATTACAATGTCAGGGCTACCCGTCAGAAGTTGGACAGTCTTGTTTTTCAAGTAGTTTTAATCATA
>JAOZVK010000360.1 GCA_029938185.1 Bacteroidales bacterium
AAAAGTTTTTACACATTTGTATTTCTTAAATCTATTGGTTTGTAGTCTCATTAATAATTTAAGGGGACTCGAATAAATAAAATGCAAATATATTAAATTAGTTTGTTATTTTACAATTCAAAAAAAGTCGCAAATAGTAAACTATTTAAGACCTTTTTTTGAAGTAGTAAAATGGCAAAATAATGACAAAGAATTGTATTTTATTTTTTCGAGTCCCCTAAAATACTACTTCTCGAATTTAAAACCCAAAAATAGAATCATTCTTGCAGTTCGCAATTCCATTCTTAAATCTTTGTGAAGCTCTTGTTTACCAAAAATTGAAATTAGGTAATTAAAAAGATCATCGTATGTTAGCACTAATGAACCTTCAAATTCTACATTACCAAACAAATTATATATAAGCGGTTTGTCTCTTGTTGGTTTTTCAATAGCCTGTGGATTTTGTTTTTTATTATAAAAATCGAAATTAAAATCAAGTTTCTTTTCTTCAAAATATTTTTTAAGAAACATCAAAAAATGCATATTCCTTATCAGCTTCATCATAGAATGAAAAAAAATCATAGTCTTTATAATATCTAAACTCTCCACTACCTTGTTATTCAAGGTATTCTTTTAATTGTTCATTTAACGATTTTGTTTTTTCGGTTGATAAATCAGTACCAATAATCAAAATGCATTTATCCTCTTCTATACGTCTTATTATTAAATCCCAAAATTTATCTTGTTTTTGAGCAGTCATATGAATAACAATTAGTTTATTTAGACTTTTAGCCTTTTTTTAATTATCGGTATTTAACCTTGCTTACGCAATTGGTTTACATCTTAAAATTCAATTATTTATAAAAAATTTTTAGCTTTTAATTTTCAATATTTTTACTTTAGGTATTTACGTCTTGTTTCACTACATGTTTAGTATTGGATATTATTTTATTTATAATTCGTAATTCACAACTCGTAATTTATTTATTCAGTGTAAAACTTAATCATCTCAATAATTGCTTTTTTGCAAACTGGACAAAATTCATTTGTTGAGAAAGATTTCATCAAACAATTAAATTTAGGTCTGTAAATACCTTTTGCAAGATAGCCACCACCTTCGAATACACCAAGTTTATCAATATATTTTTTAGTAGTTGGTGTAGGTACAGGTGTATTTTTGTCTAACATTGATTTCCATTTTTTATCAAAATCTACTAATGTCGTAATGTTTGCTTGATATGGCTCAACTGTCAGGTCATAATAATCATTATAAGAAACATCAGAAGTATAATATTCGTCTGCCAATGAGGCAAAACCATGTCCTAATTCGTGTACAAATACAAAATGAGCCAATGCATGGTCGCTACAACTTAAATTATAATGATTGTAAATAGCTCCACCACCATACTTTGCAGTATTAACAAGTATATATATCTGGTCATAAGGAACAACAGCTGCAATATTTCTTGTGGTTTTAATATCTTTTGTGGTTAAATATCGTTCGCTGTCAAAGGTAAAAAAATTTGAATTAAGAACTGTCTCTTTCCATATATCATGTCCAGGAATATCTGTTCCCGAATTAATTGATGGAGCTTCAACAATCCACACATTAAATTTATCTTTATTTTCTTTGAAGGGCGAAAACGAAAATAAAGAGTCGGTTAATCTTTCGGAATCAGCTAAAAATTTTTTCATTTCACTCTTTTTATAACCCTCTGAAATTATAACAATATCAAGTTTTTTGTTTGACATTCCTGAATTAACTATTTTATGATATTTTAACCTTGGGGTATTTTCGGCAACAATAAAATAATTATCTGGATTTACATCTAATTTAAAAATAGTAGTAAATTTATTTTTTTTATCCCTGATACTAAGCTCAATACGAATAGTCTTTTTAGGATAGGGCATTATTACTGTTTCATAAAAACTTTTATTTATTTTTTTAGCTTCTTTGGTAGTTTGCCATTCCAAAAATAGTGTAGAATATCCGCGTGAGTATATCAATTTATTTGAAATAGAATCAAATACAGACAGCATATAATCACCATAAGCAAATTTATCAATTAAATTTACTTTAGAACCGCCCCAAAATGGTTCTTCTTTAAGTCTCTCAAAAAAAATCATCGAAGTATCTGCATTGCCTGCATTGTGATAATCTAGTCTTAATGTTTTTGATATAAAAAAATCATCAAATTCTGTTTGTGAATATGCAATATTTGAAAAAAATACAAAAACTATACTTATTATTAATTTTATTACAATTCTATTTCTCATAATATTTTTTTATATTTATATTTATGGTTGAATAATTCAAAGGTCTTCGACCTATTTTAATGTGGCTTACGTTTTGTAGTATCTGTATTGTCAAGGGAAGTTGTGGGCTTAGTCTATCGCTTTTGTCCCAAAGATTATAATTTTAATATCAAATGAAAGCCTGCATTTCGCCTACGGCTACATACGTGGCTATCAAGATGTTATCCATACAGGATTTGTATTTTAGTTTAAACAATGACTTTAACACCTTGTTTTTCAAATAATGTATGGAAATAGTGCATAAAAGGCAGATGCTTTGATTAAGTGCTGAATTGGTACTTTTTCGTTTGGAGCATGTGCTAAAACTTCATTTCCTGGTCCAAAACCAATAGTTGGAATATTATAAAAACCATTAATTGTAACCCCATTAGTCGAAAAAGTCCACTTATCAACATATGGCTCAGAGTTATTAAGCTTTGTATATGTTTCTATTCCTTTTTTAACTATATAATCATTTTTGTTTATTTTCCAAGTGGGGTAATATTTTTCCATACCATATTTTTTTCCTGTCCATGATATTTCGTCATACTCTAAAACTTTAACTTTAGCATCCATATCTTTAATTATTTCGTTAATTTCGGCAATAGCCGATTCTTTAGTTTCCCCCCATGTTAATCTTCTATCTAAATGTATTTTTGCATAATCGGCTACAGCACACAAAGAAGGGCTGTCCGATACAATTTCAGAAATTGTTATACTTCCTTTGCCCAAAAAATCATCTGATTTTAACCTTTCATTCAAGTTTTCAATTTCAAGAGCTGCCCTTGATGCCATATAAATTGCATTTTTGCCTCTTTCGGGTGCTGAGCCATGAGCAGAAACTCCTTTAAAACTGACTTCCATTTCCATACGTCCTCTATGCCCTATGTATATATTTAAGTTTGTAGGTTCGGTGCTAATCACAAAATCTGGAACAATTTTTTCTTCTTCTATAATATATTTCCAACATAAACCATCACAATCTTCTTCCATCACTGTACCAGTAAAATATATAGTAACATCTTTATCAAAACCAAGCTCTTTTAGGATTTTTCCAGCTGTTACAAAAGCTGCTGCCCCACCTTCTTGATCAACAGTACCTCGACCATATACAAACCCTTTTTCTATTTTGCCTGATAGTGGGTCAAAATCCCAGTTATCTAAATTTCCAAAATCGACAGTATCCATATGTGCATCAATTGCTATTATCTTTTTTCCAGTCCCAATTCTACCTATAACATTTCCTAATCCATCAATATTTACTTCATCAAAACCAGCCTCTTTCATTTGTCTTTTAAGCTCAAGTTGTACATTTTTCTCCGAAGTACTTAATGATTTTATTTGTACTAATTTTGATAAATTATTTGCTGTATAGTCAGCATATTTATTTGCAAGTTTGTTTATTATTTTTGATGTGTTTTCCATAGTATTTTAAATTTATTTATATAAACTTATGCAATTTATGTCTTAATACAGTAGTTTCCACGTGGTCTTATAAAAGTTTTTGACATTTACTTTCATAACTTCTTGATTAAATTATCTTTGTACTAATGTGTAAGCAACTATAAATAGGTCGAAGACCTTAAATCTGCCAAAATAGTAATAAGTAAATCCCAAAACTTTGGTACAGAACTAATCTCTATTCTTTCGTCAGGCGAATGAGCACCTCTTACTGTTGGTCCAATCGAAATCATATCCATATTTGGGTATTTGGTTAAAAAAAGTCCACATTCTAAACCTGCATGAACAGCTTTAATTTCAGGAGTTTTATTAAACAACTTCTCATACGATTCTTTGGAAACTTTTAAAATCTTAGAATCCATTTTGGGTTGCCACCCAGGATAACCATCAGAATGTTCAACTTTGGCTCCAGCAAGTTTTAAAACAGTTGCTACCATTGATGCAATATTTTCTTTTGCCGATTCTAAAGAACTTCTTTGACTTGTAACAAGTTCGATTGTTGTTTCCTTAAATTTTACTGATGCCAAATTTGTTGATGTTTCAACCAGATTTTCAATATCCTGACTCCATGCAAATACACCATGCGGACAAGCATATATTGAATCAAGCAATTGTTTTTGTGCTTTTCTATTTATTACATACTCAGGAGTATCAGCAGTTTCAAGTTCTAATATTATATTTGGTTCTGTAACAAATAATTCATTTGTTACATCGGCTGTATATTTATTTAACTCAATTCTAAGTTTTTCTTTATAATCAAATGGTACACATATAATAGCATGAGCTTCGCGAGCAATAGCATTTCGCAAATTGCCGCCGTCAAAATTCGATAACCTTAAATCAGTTTTTTTTGTAATATTCCAAAGAAATCTATTTAATATTTTATTTGAATTTCCTAAGCCTTTGCTAATATCATCGCCCGAATGTCCGCCTTTTAATCCTTTAACAGATATTTTGCAAGAATAATAGCCATTGGGAACTTTTTTGGTTTTAAAACTAAAAGTTGCAACAGTATCAATACCTCCTGCACAACCTATATAAATTTCTCCTTCGTCTTCCGAATCAAGATTAATAAGTATATTACTTTTAACAAAACCTTTTTGTAGACCAAAAGCACCAGTCATTCCCGACTCTTCATCTACTGTAAACAAACACTCTAAAGGGCCATGACTTAAATTTTCATCAAGCAAAACAGCTTGAGATATTGCCATTCCAATTCCATCATCGGCACCTAATGTTGTACCTTTTGCTTTAAGCCAATCGCCATCAATGTAAACATTAATTGCTTCTGTCTCAAAATTAAAATCTACATCATTGTTTTTTTCGCAAACCATATCCATGTGGCTTTGCAAAACAACCGAAGGTGTATTTTCTTTACCTTCAGTGGCAGCTTTTCTAATTATAATATTTCCTACTTCGTCTTCTTCTGCTTCCAATTTGTTTTTTTCAGCAAAGTCAAGTAAGTATTTAATAATTTTTTCTTCTTTTTTTGATGGACGTGGAACTTTTGTTATTTCATCGAAATATTTCCATACCAACTTGGGTTCTAAATTTAACATATTATTCATTTTTTTGACTCTTCGAGTCTTTTTATGTTGCTTATGCATAAATGTTTTTACAATAATTGATTATAATCTAATACCTATTTTAAAACCAATGGGAATATACACACCAGTAAATCCATAGTCAAAAATGGTTTCATTAAAATCGGTGGTTTCAGCATCACTATTTGATTTTATTACACTGTATCTTATACCAAAACCAATATATCCATCAATATATAAAATTTTGAAAAAATTATTTTGAACGCCAAAAAGTACCATTGCACCAAATCTATTGATGTCTTCTTTAATTGATTTTATTTCATAATTATAGTAAATCAATCCTTCTTCATTAACAATATTCCAATCGTAGCGTCTAAATCTTAGCTGAAAATAGTTGTAACTAAAGCCATATGCCAAATATATACTTCGTTTTTCATTAATACCAGTAAAAGGATAATATTTGTGATAAATATCAATACCAAGTCCCATTAATGTATCGTAATCATTTTCGTAAATATTGTTATTTTTACCTGAACCATTTTCGATATTGTGGCGAAAATATATTTGAGGAGCAAAAACAATATGTTGATTTCTTTTTTTTAAAACAGGTTCAATATCAAGCCTAATTCCTTTAAATAAAAGATAGTGTGGTGCAAAACTGATTTGTATTTTGCTTGTTTTCAATGAATCTTTTTGGGCTGTACCAATAAGATAAAAATTTGATATTATTATAACAAAAACTACTATTTTTATATTTTTCATTTGAAATAATTTAGGTTCTTTGAGCCTTTTTACGTTATTTGTACTGTATTAAGTAATTAACAATGAACAATGGATAATTAACAATTTTGCTTACGCTTG
>JAOZVK010000361.1 GCA_029938185.1 Bacteroidales bacterium
TTTTGAAATACCGTTTATTATATATCTTGCGTAAGCAACATTAAATAGGTCGAATATCTTATTTTTGTGTTATCCTGTTTATCAGGCGTAAGCAAACTTTTAACTTCTTTAACAACATTAAAAAGGCTCTAAGAGTCAATAAATTATGGTACAATTATCTAAATTTCTATTCTTTATAATATTTATTTTTTTTATCGACATAGCAGTAGATGCTCAAAATCATTACGAAAGATTAAGTAAGATTGATGTGCAACATTATCAATTCAAAATTACTTTAAGCGATGAGTCCGATGTAATAAAAGGCGAAACTGTGATAAAAATTAAGTTTAAACAAAAATTAAATAAATTTACTCTTGATTTGGCTAATAGTATGCTTGTTAGCAAGGTTATGTACAAACAAAAAAAAATACGCTTTGAGCAAAAAAACAACAAATTGATAATCTACAAAAAAGAGATTAAAAAAAATAAACTATACGAATTTGTAATAAAATATGCTGGTACTCCTACGGATGGTCTTGTTATTTCAAAAAACAGATATGGAGAAAGGACTTTTTTTGGCGACAATTGGCCAAATCGTGCACATTATTGGCTACCAACAGTTGACCACCCATCGGATAAAGCAACATTTGAATTTGATATAACCGCACCATCGCATTACAAAGTGATTTCGAATGGTATATTAGAAGCAGAAAAAAAAATAAATAAAACAACACAACTTACAGAATGGACTACTAATGTACCACTTTCTACAAAACTAATGGTTATTGGTGTTGCAGATTTTGCAGTGCAGAAAGTGAAAAATTTTGAAAATATTCCAATTTATACATGGGTATTTAAACATGACAAAGAAAAAGGTTTTCAGAACTATAATATAGCACATGCACCTATGAGTTTTTTTTCAAAAAATATTGCTGCATACCCCTATAAAAAATTAGCAAATGTTCAATCGAAAACACGTTATGGTGGAATGGAAAATGCTGGAGCTATTTTTTATTATGAAAATTCGGTTGATGGGAGTAGTGATTTGCAAAGACTATTTGCTCATGAAATAGCTCACCAATGGTTTGGAAATTCAGTATCGGAAGCAAACTGGCATCATATATGGCTTAGCGAAGGGTTTGCTACATATCTTACCGATTTGTTTTTGCTGGATTTTTATGGCGAAAAAGTTTTTATAACACAACTACAATCAGAGCGTAAGCGTGTTATTCGTTTTGCAGGACAAAAATTGGCTCCAATTGTTGATACTACAGTAAGTAATTATAACTATCTGCTTAATGCAAATTCTTATCAAAAAGGTGCTTGGGTATTGCATATGCTTAGAAACAAAATAGGTGAAAAAATGTTTTGGAAAACTTTACAATTGTTCTACAAACGTTACAAATTTTCAAATGCAGTTAGTAACGACTTCGTTACAATCGTAAACAAAGTGAGTAAGCAAAATTTTACACCTTTTTTTGAACAATGGCTTTATAAGGCTGGTCATCCTATTTTAAAAACATCAATATTTGATAATAAAAAGAAAATTGTAATAGAGCAAACACAAACTACAATTTTTAAATTCCCTATCGAAATAAATATTTTTTATGAAAATGGTAACTCAGAACTAATTGAAGTTGATATTAAACAAAAAAAACATATAATAGAAACTAAGAATACTGTAAAAAAAATAGAGTTAGACCCAAATACTAAATGTCTTTTTGAACATAAAAAATAAGTGGCAAGTTTTCAACCTCCACCTAACTTAATTTAGTTTCAATCACAGGACACATACTTCGACTTCGGCTCAGTAACTGCCCTGTGTTATTATATTCCAGCCCTTTAGGCTTATTTATACTTTAAATGGTACAATTATTCAATGATACAATGGTACAATTATTCAATGATACAATGGTACAATGGTACAATGGTACAATGGTACAATATTTTGATTAATAATTGATAACAGTTTGTTAATGTTAAAACTATAACTGTTTTTGTGAGTTCTGAAAACTCTTCACCTATCCAATAATCCTCCTCTTTTTTTAGCAAAACCAACATTTCATTTAATGATAAGGCAGGCTGAGTGTGTCCTGGTTCTGGCAACTTGCTTAAAATTGGTTGATATAAATTTTTTTCATTCATTATTCTTTTTTTAAATTTTTATACCCATAACTAGTATATCATCAATTTGTTTATGTTTTGTTCCAATCCATTTATTAAAAACACTTTCAAATACTTGTTTCTGCTCTTGCATAGTTTTGTTGGGCATACCCAATATTAAGTTTTTAAACTTTGCTTTCAAAAATTTTTTTCCGTACTCACCACCAAATTGGTCAATATATCCATCAGAAAAAGCATAAATTATATCATCTTTTTTCAACTGAAATTCGTGATTTGTAAAAGGTCGTTCTTTTATATAGATAGCAATTGGTTGAGTATTTGCTTTAAATGTAATTATATTATTATTTCTGTATATAAAAAGAGGATTATATGCACCCGCATACTGTAACATATTTGTTTTGGTATTGATAATACAAAGAGCAATGTCCATACCATCTTTGTTTTCGCCCCTTTCACCTTTTTGTCTTAAAGAGTTTTTTACCTCTTTGCGTAGTTCTTCTAAAATTTGATTTGCTTGTACTATCTCATCTCGCCTGACAATTTCATTTAACAAGGCTATTCCCAACATACTAACAAATGCTCGGTACTCCATGTCCGGTGCAATCGGCAGCTGCAAAAATTATATTATCATTAATTTTTTTTGCCCAATAGAAATCACCACTTACAACATCTCTTGGTTTGAATAGGATAAAAAAATCTGAAAAATGGTTTTTAAACAACTTGTTGGTAGGTAGTATTGCTTTTTGTATTCTACTAGCATAATTTATACTATCAGTTATTTGTGAATGAGTTTTTTCAATTTCTTCTTTTGCTTTTCTTAATTGTGAAGTTCGTTCAACTACTTTTTCCTCCAAATGTTCATACAACATAGCATTATCCATTGAAATGGCGAGTTGTGCCGACAGAAGGTTTACTGTTTCAATATGACTGGTTGTGAACACATTAGAGCTTAAATTGTTTTCTAAGTAAAGTATAGCGAATAGTTTATTTTTATGTAATATCGGGTGACAAAAAACCGAACGAACATAATTTTTTTGTATATATGAATTATCAGAATAAACCTTATCAGCAATTGCATTGTTCAAAACAATTGATTTTCGAGTACGAGTTACATATTTTATAATATTTAAGGGAATAGCTAATGACTCCTCAATTGGTTCTTTATGGTTAAGGTCAATATTTATTTCATTGTGTTTACCACTTGCTACAATATTTAAAATATTATTATCGCTGTTAATGATTACGGCATATTCAGCTCCTGCATTTTCCATAATTATCATTAACATATTTTTTAACAATTTATCCATTTAACTTCACTCGAAAGCGACCTACTTGCTTTAATTATACTTGAAAGCTCTATGGTTGATTTGGCACTTATTGTTTCAGAACTCGATATTGTCAATGTTTCATCAAAAGTCGTTTGTTTGTTTTGATATTTCAGCTCAGGAAATTCTTCAGTAAGCTGTTTAATTTTAGCCACTGCCCCCCAAATATTGTAATAGTATAATGCATTTTGTAAATAATTTTTAGAATTTGGTATGTTTTTTTGTTCTATATGAAATCTGGCAGCATCCAGTTTAGTTTCATCAACTGACTTATTGTGTATTATCGAAAGTATTTTAATATCAAAACGGCTTCCAATACATGCAGCTATTATTAAAATATCCTGCACTTGTTTTGCTTGTTTTTTTACCTTATTTGACATAAACTCAATAACATTGTCAGTAATATTCTGTTTTTCAATTTTTACTGAATCCCATTCCCACGAATTTTTATTAAAATCAAATTCAAGTAGATTATTCTCATATAATGATTTTAGAAACAAAACTGTAAAAAAAGCATTGCCTTGTGTTCTATCATAAATTAATGTTGCTAAATTGTTTATCTTCATTTTACTTTTGTGTCTTAAAGTATCTATAAGCAAACTAGCAATATTATCGTAATTGAGCTCCTTTATTTTAATTAGTTGAGAATTTAGTTTGGTCTTTTCTTTAGTAATTTCAAAAATTGGATGAATAACACTTATTTCATTATCACGATAAGCTGTTATACAAAGAAAATTACTAATTTCATAATCAGTAAGCAAGCTTTTTAGTAAATCCATTGATGCATTATCAGCCCATTGTATATTATCTATAAACAATACTAATGGGTGTGATGTTCTTGAAATTGCTTTAATAAAATTTAACCAAACATAATTAAATCTATTTTTAGCCTCAGTGCCACCAAGTTCGGGTAAGTCAGCTTGCTTTCCAATTACTAATTCTAAATTTGGAATTAGATTTGTCAGTACTTTTCCAATTGTGCCTACTGAATTTTGTATCAAATGCTTCCAATAATTTAATTTTTTATCATTTTCTTTTAACAATATATTAGAAAATTCAGTAAAAGCTTGTACAATTGCAAAATAAGGTATGTTTCTTTGGTATTGTTCAAATTTTCCTTCTAAATATATTCCTCTTTTTTCGGTAATTGGTTTGTGTATTTCGTGAACTAGTACTGTTTTTCCAACACCAGAATCACCAGCAATAAGTATAAGTTCTGTTGAACCTTGACAAACTCTATCAAAACATTGCAAAAGAATATTTATTTCGTCATCTCTTCCATATAACTTTTCATTAATAACTAATTTTCCTGAATTATTATTTTGCCCTAATTCTGTTAAGTTCTTATTTTGTAATATAAGTTCCAAATCATGCTTTAAACCAAAAGCAGATTGATAGCGATTTTCTGCATTTTTTGAAAGCAATTTTAAAACAACATTTGACAAAACATCTGGGATTTTTATATTTATTTCGGTTAAATTGGTTGGTAGTTTGGCTATATGTGAATGTACTAATTGCATTAAATCGTCACTTTCAAAAGGAAGCTGTCCTGTTAGCATTTCATAAAATACAACTCCAAGCGAATATAAATCGGTTCTATAATCAACAGTTCTATTCATTCGTCCTGTTTGCTCAGGCGAAATATAAGCTAAAGTACCTTGTAAGTGTTTGGGGTTTTGTAAATCATGAACTTTTATATTGTATTTAGATGATATTCCAAAATCTATAATATTTGTATTATCTTGTTTGTCTATTTAAATATTATTACAATTTATATCTCTATGTATAATGTATTTAGTATGTAATTCGCCTAGTGTTTGCGATAAATTTATAGCTATTTTTAGAAATCTATTAATATTTATATTTTTTTGAATAAAGGATTTTAGTGCATCTCCTTCAACAAATTGCAAAACAAGCGCATTGCTACTTTCAAATTTATCAATGGCTAAGGCTTTTCTAATGCCCTTAATTTTAAAATTATTAATTAAATTATATTCATTTTTAATTTTTTCAAGTTGAGCTTCTGTTGCATATTTTGATTTTACAAGTTTAATAATTACTTCATCATCATAATTTTTATACTTTCCTTTGTATATTACAGTATTATTGCTCTCATAAATTTTTTTAGGTTGGTTGCTTTGGGGCATTATTTATATATTTTTCATATGATTTAAATTTACTATTCACTAAAGTATGGTGTTAATCTAATTGCAAATGTCATTTTTTTGATTGCACTGGTCGAAAAATTTTTGTACAATTGACTACATAATAGCAATTTATAAAAATGTGTAAGCCACATTAAATAGGTCGAAGACCTTATGCCAAGATATAGAAACAAAAAAGTTTACTTCATAAAACCCACCTTAATTATACTTTCAATGGTTCAATGATACAATTATACAATATTATTATTAATAGCTCATAACATTTTTATAAAAGTAAAATCCTTAAATAGTATAGGAATCGTTAAAAAATAACTTTCCGATTTGTTTTTTGTAAGATACTTATATTTAGGTGTAAACCAATTCGTAATTCGTAATTTATAATTCGTCATTCCCATAACAAGTTTTTATATTTAGCACAAACAACTAACAAAATCAAGATTTTATTTTTAGTTATAGCCTGGTCTTATAAAAATACGAGCAAAAATAGCTTATTTAAGTTTTTTATTAGTT
>JAOZVK010000362.1 GCA_029938185.1 Bacteroidales bacterium
ATGCTAAACATTTTATTTTCAATATCTTTTAAGTTCGTAAAGTAGAATTAAGTATAATTAAAATTACCTACTAAACTTTGGTAACTTTATTTGCATACAAAAGTATTAAACAAATATTGGAATAGATATCCCCCAAAAGGGTGATAGCTTATTATATTTTTACCATAACAATAAAAATACAATTACTATATGTTTAATTTTTATGTGATTGCAGTAAAATAACAAATCTAAACCAAACTTAAAAAATTTTTATTTTAATATGAAATTGTTCCCAAAACCAGAAAAATAATACTTCTGGCAGAGAAAAGGAGAGAAACAAGTACCAAGAAAATGGTTTGAATGAATTTGCAGTAATAAAAACGTTTTTCTATTGATAACAAAATTATTGGCTACCCACGTAAGATTGGCTATTTACTGTGCGCTCGGCTGGTGTTTTCACCTGCCGCTGATTGCTTGTTATCTTACTGTCAGGTGAAAACACCTGCCAGATGCAACTTGTTGATAAATAGTTGTGTCCAACTTCTGACGGGTAGCCAAATTATTCAAGTTTAAAAAAACTCACATAATCAGACAGTTTACATATATTTATATTTTTGATAAAAGTATGCAAATACTATCAAACCACAACAGAATTAATCATAATACAAAGTTTTAATAAATAAAAAATGCGTGTAACATAAGCTATCTTCACAAGAGGCACCAACAAGAACCTACCAAACAAGACAAGCTATGCCCACGCAAAAGACTTTGCACAGACTAAACTATCTATTCTTTGTTTGGTGAGAAAATTGTTGGTTTTCTTGTAAAAGAATAAGCGTAAATAAAATATATAAATGAAAATTAAGTTATTCCAATTTTTTAAATTAGAATTAACTTAATTGTAAGTAGGTCGATATATAAAAACGATACTTTTATTTTTTATATTATACTGTTTATCAAGCGTAAGCAAAATTGTTCATTGTCCATTATTCATTGTTACTTACTTAGTGTAAAGATATAAATAATTAATTTTTGATGCAAAAAAATTGGGCAAAATCTTATCTTTAATAAGAATAACACCATGTTTTCAACTTATATTTTGATTTTGAAACCGCAAGGTCTTCAACCTTTTTATAGTTGAGGTCTTCGACCTAATTTATAGTTGCTTACGCATTAGTGCAAAAGACTATTTAATCTGAGTGTTATAAGTAAGTAAATGTCGAAAAACTTTTGTAACAGTACTTAGATAGGCGAGTTTAAATTTCTACCTAACAGTTCATAATTTAAAAAACTGAAGTTTTGAAATTTCAGTTTTTTATTTAATAATATATTTCTTAAATTTGTAGAAATCAAAATAAATAGTGTTGCTTTCATCGCAAAAATTAGAACACAGAACTTTGCTAAATTTGCCGAAATAATTGACAAATATTTTGATTAATCTTTAAAAAAATATAAATATATAAAATTATGGAAACCTTATCATTAAATGTTGAAGTAAGCCCCGATATCCTACTTACTTTCAATCAAAAGCCACAAGAATTTAGTAACGAATTAAAACTTTGGGCAGCTGTAAGCATGTATTGGTTCGATAAAATAAGTTTGGCAAGAGCTGCAACACTGGCGGGCTACCATCGCTACGACTTTGAAAAATTACTTACAAAATTAAATATTCCTATATCGAAATTAACCAATGAAGATGCTGAAAAAGAAATTGAACTACTTAAAAACCTGTAAAATATGTTACTAATTGCAGATACAAGTCCTTTGATATCATTATTGTTGATAGAAAAACTTTATATACTTGAAAAACTTTTTCCAAACTACATTATACCGCAAGCAGTTTGGAAGGAACTCAGAGGACATAATGAATTAAATCATTTTACATATGAATTATCAGAACTTTTTAAAAGAGTAAAAAATGTTAAAAACTTTTTTTCATTGAGTGGAATTGATAAAGGAGAAACCGAAGCAATAATTTTATACAAAGAGTTAAATGCAGAATTTTTGCTTATTGATGATAAACGAGCGAGACAAACTGCTGAAACAATGGATGTAAAATGCATTGGAACACTATCAATTTTATATAAAGCTAAACAAAAAGAAGAGATAAAAAAGCTTCGTCCAGTTTTCTTACAACTTTTAAAAATGAAACGCTTTTATTCAAAACAATATCTGAATTTATTTCTTATAAAAACCAATGAAAAAATAATAAACACTTTTTAATAGTTCAAATATGAACAAGTTGGCAAGTTTGGCTACCCACACTATCAGTAAATACAAAAAATGATATTATAAATTGTAACTGTAAAACATAAATAAGGTCTTCGACCTATTTAATATGGCTTACGCTTTTTTATAAATTACTATAAAGTAGCCAATTGTACAAAAACAAATGCCGAAAAACTTTTGTAAGACTACTTACTCATAATGGTTGCAGGTTTTAAAGAAGCATATAATGATATAAATGGTTGTTATACTGACTTAGAATCTGATAAAATTACAGAATTAAACCAACTATTAAAAAAACGTTTTGGAAAAAACCTTTTTGATGCCGACAAAAAGCTAATAAAAAAAGTAAAAAAAATAGATGAACGTGCCAAAATAAGAAATGAAGAAGAATATCGTTTGTTGCATGCCTACCTTGATTCTATTGAAGGTGTTGATAAACACATAGATGAATATAATAGTTTATATAAATTATATTTTGATTTTGAAACCGCAAGGTCTTCGACCTATTTATAGTTTAGGTCTTCGACCTAATTTATAGTTGCTTACGCATTAGTGCAAAGAATAAGTAAATGTAGAAAAATTTTTGTAAAAACATTCGTTAGTAGCTTTATTAATTGTTTACACATCGTTAATTCACATATATGCGCATATTTTTTACTGATATATACAAACTATAAATACAGACCTCAACAAAAAAACATGTAAAATTGGACAATTTCTAAACTGTAATAAGAATAACACCATGTTTTCAACATTGTGTTTATTAAAAACCAAGCACCCCCCCTCCATTCTGTCGCCTACAGCGACAGAACGAGAGGTGGATTTTTTTTCTATACACCACAATAAATTGTGGTGTTATTCTTACTCGGACAACAATTAGTGTCCAGTTATTGAATATAGCCTGTATTGAGCTTCTTAATATAAATACCTGTACATTTGCGATATACAAAAACCATGTATTTAAAAGTATATTATGGTTTGAACTTTAAAGCACAAAACTGTATATTTACCAAAACAACTAATAAATTTTATGATTATGACTTATACAATAAAAATCACAGAAACAAGCCCACAGGCTTTAAGTATTATTAATATGCTTAAAGCTTTATCATTAGATTATAGCTTTTTACAAATTATTGAAGATGATAATTCTGAGCTAACTATTGAGCAAGAAAAAGAGCTTGAAAGTAGATATAAGTATGTTTTGAAAAACCCACAAGTTGGTAAAACATGGGAAGAGTTAGAGAAAAGTCTATAAAACTATGAATAAGTTTAAATTGGTAATTAATCCTTTTGCTGAAGTAGATATTAAAGATTCTATTGAATGGTATAATTTTCAAAAAGAAAATTTGGGAGAAGAGTTTACACAAAAAATAAAAGAAACAGTTTTTAGAATAAATGATAATCCTTTTCAATTTCCAAAGGTTAAGAAAAAAATTAGAAAAGCAATTGTAAACCGTTTTCCTTATTCAATTTTCTTTTATATTGATGATTCTGTGATAAATGTATTTGCTGTTTTTCATATTAGCAGAAATCCAATAATTTGGCAAAAGCGGTTTGATAAAAATAATGAGTGAGAAATCAAAAAAATTTGAAAAAGAATTGCTGATATATACATATATGCACATAATTTTACTGATATATGCAAACTATAAATACAAACCTCAACAAAAAAACATGTAAAATTGGACAATTTCTTAAAGTAATAAGAATAACACCATGTTTTCAACATGGTGTTTGTTAAAAACCAAGAACTCCCCCCTCCATTCTGTCGCCGTAGGCTACAGAACGGAGGTGGGATTTTTTTCTATACACCACAATAAATTGTGGTGTTATTCTTATTTAGACAACAATTAGTGTCCAGTTATTGAATATAGCCTGTATTGAGTTTATTAATATAAATACCTGTACCCCTGAAGTATACGAGAAATATGTATTTAAAAGTATATTATGGTTTGAACTTTAAAGCAAAAAACTGTATATTTACAAAAAAAGCTTATTCATTAATTATTAAATTAAAAAATAGCCTTTTGATAAAATAAAACTTTAGATAAATTACTATATGGAACTTATGATAACATCACTACCAACAATTGTTGAATTAATAGCAGCAGGTATTTTGGTAGTTGCACTCTTCGAGTATTTTATTATTGCTTACGCATCAAAACAATCTCCATGCCCCACATATTCAGTTAATTATAAGCTATGCGTAAGCAACTATAAATAGATCGAAGACCTTATAATCATAAATATTATAATAATGGTTTTACGGAGTTTGAAATTGATAGAGCAGCACATGGTTTTAAAGCAAAATTTGCAATACGAGGAAGAGAACAGCAATTAATTGATTATTATGGTGGTATTGGTCATTCAAAGGTAGCGAATAAGCGAAGAGGAGTTGCAATAGCAAACTTTTCGGGACTATTATTTCATAAATTATCTAATAATTTTTTTGGTGAATTAACAAAATATACTGGTATATACAAATCAAAATGAAAAAAAGAAAATTAACTGAAAAACAACAAACAGAACTTGATTTTATTTGTGATTGGCTTTTAGAAATATCTGATTTTTTAGATGAAAAAAAGCTAATGGAAACAGAAGACTTACGACTCGGAATAGAGCAAGGTAGCAATTTAGGGATATTATCAGGTGCTAAAGATGCTTATAATGACTTAAATTCGGGTATGCAGGATTTACCACGCCCACTTTTTGATGAGTTAAATACACGATTAAAAAAACGTTTTGGAAAAAACCTTTTTGATGCCGACAAAAAGCTAATAAAAAAAGCAAAAAAAATAGCCGAACGTGCCAAAATAAGAAATGAAGAAGAATACCGTTTGTTGCGTGCCTACCTTGATTCTATTGAAGGTGTTGATAAACACATAGATGAATATAATAATTTATATAAATTATATTTTGATTTTGAAACCGCAAGGTCTTCGACCTAATTTATAGTTTAGGCGTAAGCAATGTAAAAAGGCTCGAAGAGTCTATAATTTTTTTCTTTTGAGCTAAAAAACTCTAATAATACTTTTTTATTTCTTAAAAATGGAAACTTATATGAATTATCAATATTTTGCAACTTGCTAACTTGTAATTCTAATAAGTTTTCCAACTGAATATCTGCTAATTCAGTTGCTTTTTTTTTCTGATGTACAGAAAAACGATATTTCAAAACATTCATTCATATTATTTAAGGCTAACCCGTTTAAAGTTGGACAAAAGTACACCGGTCAGACCGATTTTGCTCTTACATATAAATTACAACAAATTAATATTCAACGCTATCAAACAAAAAAAAATACTCAAAAATTCATTTTCTTCCTAAACAAGCTTTCTAATTCCGCATTTAAACCACGCCAATCGAAATTAAGGCGTTTTTCGTATTTTTTTAAAGCATTTATACCTTCTAAGGTTTTTTTACATAATAATTTTAAAGCATCAGCAGAATTATAACTTATATATTGCTTGTACTCTTCTTTTGTCATTAGTGGAGAAGTATCCAAAAGCTTATTTTTCGATGAATAATATGGTGGTTCAAAACGACTTTTAAGATTATATCTTTCATCTTCTTCAAGGTCAAAAATCAAGTATACAATCAATATCTGTGAGACTTTTTCTTTTTTAACATATTTGTATAAATTGACATTCTCGTTTAATAAATCTTCTATTTTTTGATCTAAAAAAGCACGTTCTTTATCTATCTTATCCTCAAGCTTACCACTTGTTGTAAAACAAAGAGCATTTCTTTTTCTTTGTTGTTCGAAAAACATTTCCTGTAATTCTTCTTTTGTATATTTTGATGTATCAATCATTATCTTTTTTATTATTATTTAGTTCTACTTTACGAACTTAAAACTATTTGATAATTAAACTATTAAATCATT
>JAOZVK010000037.1 GCA_029938185.1 Bacteroidales bacterium
TTCATTTTAATTTGCCATTGTTTTTGTTCAATTTGACGCTTTTTGTGAGTTCTGAGTTTTTATTAGTAGAATTAGCTAACAGTTTAAAAAACAGATAAAAATTTTATAAATATACGAGAGTTAAATGCCTTTAGATTAATTGCGAATGAGCAATTATAGACCTATTATTTGGGGAAATATTTGCATTTATGCCCACCGATTACCATTGGTGGCTAGCTATAGAACATGCCTAAAGCATTTAATCACTTGCTAATAATTTGTTTATGAAGTTTGAAATTTCAGTTATTTAAACTGTTAGATGGAAATTGAAACTTGTCCATTTTTTATTTACAATATCGTTATGAGTACTGTTACAAAACCACTGACATCCAGCACAATGTTGTGTTTATCTATCTTATGCTGTGATGTCATTTCTTGAAATCTTATAAATTTCAAATATTTTATTATTAAGTTTCATTGTTATTTCGTTAATCTCTTCAATGATTGGTTTAACATTTTCAATTTCATTAGAAAAAAAATCATTCCATTCTTTTGATTGTTTTAAAGACAGTTTCACTTTTAATTTTATTAATTCGTTATTAAAATTATCCCAATTAAGAGAATACCAATTATCAAGTTTTTTATTTAGCTTTCCTATTTTAAGTTGTGATTTTAAAATGTCTGCAAATGTATTTTTTGCTTTGTAAAGTTTTTTGTATTGTTCTGTAATTTTATCATGTAATATCTCAAATTCTTTTTTTTCTTTTTTAGAAATTATAGGAATAAGAACGTCCACCATTTTATTATAATCTAATTTGCAGCGTCCTCTTTTTTCAGGGTTTCCGTAGGCTACAAAATTCAATTGCTTGTAAAATTCAAATAATTCGGAATTTAGAAATACCGATAAAAATTTATCCGCATTTGAAATAATATAACAAGAATTATTTATATAATAACTGTCTGTATCATAATAAAATGAATGGTTTACAGCAGTGTGAATATATATAATTTTGGGTTGCTCAAATTTATCATAATAACTGCAAGCTCTTAAATTATAATGAGTTTTTCCTTTATCTTGCCGTTTCTCAAGTTGTTTATCGTATTGTTTTAAATGTTGGTATATTCCAAAATAATTCCCTTTTCCAATTTTAATATCAAAATTTGTATTTATAAAAAAATATTCTTCTTTTCTCTCCAAATAATAATCTTTAATATTTACAGGAATGGCATAAGGTTTTATTAATTTTATACTATCGGGGTCTGCTTCAATTATTTTTTCTTTTGTTTCTTTATCTATAATAAATGCTTTATTAAAACCAGTAGTAATTCCTCTATATAAATTATTATCAGTATATTCCTCCAAGGAAACTGAGTTTTTAAACATTTTTTTCAATACCTGATAATGTTTTGGGCTTGCAAAAATCCATTCCGAACCGTTAAAGTCGGCTGTATTTACAGTAATTGGCTTAATATTAAGCTCTTCAAAATCTTCTAATTTTGCTACTGGGTAATAATTAAATTTTGCTGTTGTTTTTTTATTTCTCAATAAAATAATTTGAGTGTCGGTTGATACGTCTTCAAATATTTTGTTTTCAAAAAAATCTACAATCTTTTTTATTTCATAAGTTTTAAGAAAAGTTCTCAGCTCTTTTCCGTATTTTGTTTTAAACCATTTGTTGGGCGTAATAAAAGATAAAACACCTCCTTTTTTAAGAACCTCAACCGCTTTTTCGTAAAAATAAACATATAAATCGGCAAGATTATTTCCTGTATTTGGATAGCGTTTTACAAAAAAATCTTTTTCTTCTTTTTCTAAGTTTTCCTGACGCACATAAGGCGGATTTCCTATGACTATATCAAAACCTCCATTTTTTATTATTTCCGAAAATTCTTTTTTCCAGACAAAAGCTGTTTTTTTTGCAATTTTTTTATCATCAATAAGCGAATTACCTGTTTTAATATTACTTTCTAATACTGCAAGGCTGTCTTTTTTTGAAGCTGTTTTGAGCCACAAACCCAGTTTTGTAATTTCTACACTTTCATTATTCAAATCGACACCATATAGATTATTACTGACAATGTTTTTTTTAATTTTCCATGCTTGTAAATTGTCGGGTAAAACTTGCGTTTCCATATTTAAAGCACCGTTAATTTTTGCTTTTGGTAATATGCCTTTTAATTTATGGATAATATCTATTACAATTTGCCACTCTCTAAATAAAAAGTCAAAAGCTTGGGTAAGAAAAGCTCCAGAACCACAAGCGGGGTCAAGAATTTTAACATTTTTCAATACTTCTTGATACGCTTGCCATTGCTTTAATTGAATATCCGTTTCTTTTGGTTTTTCGGCAAGTTCTTGTATGTCATTTAAGCCTATTTTTTCTCTTTGCTCGTGTAACCATTCGCCTATTGCTTCATTTACAATGTATCTTGTTATAAATTCGGGTGTATAATATATTCCGTGAACTTTCCTTTGATTTGTCTCAATAGTTATTTTTGAATTGAAAATTTGTTCAATATCATCAGGCAAATTTTCAATATTATTTTCTAATAGTTCTGTTTTTAAGTTTTCAATATCTGTTATCGACTGTTCAAAAATATGTCCGAGAATATTAACACTTAAATCACTTTCAAAATCATATCTCGATAATCTTAAAAGATATTTGAGAAAATTATCTTTTATTGTAAGTGCATCTATTTCTGTATTTATTTTAAATAATCCACCATTAAATTTATGAATGCGAGGCGGTAAGCCTTTATCCATCGCATTAAATAATTTTTTTAACTGTTTCCATAATTCGTTTCCATCATCGGTAAACGCACTTTTTGCTATATTTTCTACTTGTGTTACAACATTATGTGCAATTAAATCATAATCTTTAATTACACTTATAAAAACAATCCTGTCAATTATTGTTTGAGCAAATTGTAAAAATTGTAAGGGTGAGTATTTTTTATCTTTATTGTAAGTTATAATATGTCTGACAAACAATTCTCTTAATACTTTATATTCAGAATAAAATTCTTTTGAGATTTTTTGTTCTGTTTCTATGCGGTTTTCAAGTGCATAATCAATTATGGAATATTGATTTTTAAGGAAAAGTTGATTTTTGGCAAGCAAATAATAAAATCGTTTAAATTCGCCATCAATGCTTAGATCTTGAATATCAAATTTTTCATATTTGTTAATGTCATTTGAACGATATAACCTTATTTCAAGAAAGTTACTGACAATTATCCATTTGCATTTTTCTCCTGCTTTGTTTGCATACATAAATGCTTGTTCAACAGGGCTTCCTTTAAAATTTCTTCTGTTTTGTGGTTTGTCTAATGGTGTTCTTGCATTTTTTAATTCAATAATTACTCTAATATCAGATTTTATTGTCTTTTTTGTGTCAATAGAAAAATATCCTAACGCACCGTCTGATTTTGTTGCATCAAATTCTGTTCGGGTTTCAATAGATAAGTTCCAGTTATTAGCATTTTGATATTCGTATCCAAGTATATCTCCAAAAAATGTATGAATAAAAAGTGATTGCAACTCTTCTTCTTTTTGTTTTAAAATTTTACCGCTATTTATATTTTCTTGCCAAGTTTGTATTTTTTTTATTTTTGCAGATTTATTGCTTATTGTTTCCACCAAAAAATTAGCTAAACTTCTTTTTAAATCCTTAACTGCAAATATTGTTTGATGCTCCATTTTGTTTTTTAAGTTTTATTATTTGACAAAGATATAATTTTTCATCTGTTTATGTTTATATTACGAATTAAACACAACATTCTTATTAAGTTGTCTTTATACTAATACGTAAGCAACTATAAATGGTCGAAGACCTTAGTTCTACTTACGAACTTAAAATATGTTAATAATCAAAGTATTAAAATTCTACATTAAATTTTTTAGTTTATGAGTAACTTTCAAGTAAACTTTATTAACATTTAACTTGCGATTGTTTTTAAAAAAAAGAACTGTTTTTGTGAGTTCTGAAGCTACTATTTTAAATAAATAAGGTCGAAGCCCTTACTAAGATTTTAGTTTTTCATAAACATACCAGTATAAGATTTCTTACATTTAATAATATCATCGGGAGTTCCTTCAAAAATAATTTCACCACCATTTTTGCCACCCTCTGGACCTAAATCAATTATCCAATCGGCTGTTTTTATAACTTCGGGATTGTGTTCAATAATGATTATACTGTGACCTTTATCAATCAGAGCATTAAATGCACCTAATAATTTATTAATATCATGGAAATGTAATCCTGTAGTTGGTTCATCAAATATAAACAAAGCTTTTTGTAGGCTGGACTCTTTGCCCAAAAACGATGCTAATTTTATTCTTTGACTTTCGCCTCCACTTAGCGTATTTGATGATTGTCCTAATTTAACATAACCAAGTCCAACATCTGACAAAGGTTTCATCTTTTTAATTATTTTTTTTTCGAGACTTCCTTTTGATGAACTAAAAAATTCTAATGCTTCGTTAATTGTAAGTTCAAGCAATTCGAATATATTTTTACCATTATATTTAACATCTAATACATCTTGCTTAAATCTCATTCCATTACAATGCTCACATTCAAGAATAACATCAGCCATAAATTGCATTTCTATTTTTACAAAACCATCTCCTTTACATTCTTCACATCTACCTCCCTCTACATTAAATGAAAAATGTGATGGTTTATATGCATTAATTACTGAACCTTGTTGAGTTGAATATAATTTGCGTATTTCATCATAAGCTTTTGTATAAGTAACAGGGTTTGAGCGTGATGATTTACCAATCGGATTCTGACTAACATATTCGATATGGTTTATTGATTGAAAATCGCCCTTGATTGTATCATAATTTCCTGTTATTTCGCCATAGCCATTATAACGTTTGTTGAGTGCCGAAAATAGTATATTGTTTACTAATGTCGATTTTCCTGAACCACTTACGCCTGTAACAACTGTAAGTATATTTAAAGGAAATTTCACATCAATTTCCTTTAAATTATTTTCATGTGCTTTTATAACTTCAATATAATTATTCCATTTTCGTCTTCTATTGGGTACTGGAATCTGCATTTCGCCTGTCAGGTATTTTGATGTTAGGCTGTTTTTGTTATTTAATAAATCATTTTTTGTTCCCTGAAATACTAACTTCCCTCCTTCTGTTCCAGCAAGTGGGCCTATATCAATTATATAGTCGGCAGCTTTAATAATATCTTCATCATGTTCAACAACAATAACAGTATTCCCCGATTTTTGCAAATTTCTTAAAACTTTTATCAACCTTTCGGTATCTCTTTGATGTAGCCCTATACTTGGCTCATCTAAAATATAAAGCGAACCAATTAGCCCACTACCAAGCGATGTCGAAAGATTTATCCGTTGCGATTCGCCTCCCGACAATGTTGATGAAAGCCTGTTTAGTGTTAAATATGACAAACCTACATCTGTCAAATATTGTAACCGATTGTTTATTTCAATTAATATTCTTTTTGAAATACTTTTGTCATGTTCATTTAATTTTAGATTTTCAAAAAACTGTACCATTTCATCAATAGGCATTATAACTAACTCATTGATTGACATATTGCCAATTTTAACATATGAGCTTTCTTTTTTCAAACGGGTACCATTACATTCGGGACATATAGTTTTTCCTTTATATCTTGAAAGCATTACTCTGAATTGAATTTTATAGCTCTCGTTTTCAAGCATTTCAAAAAAATCATTCAAACCCTCAAAATGTCTGTTTCCATTCCATAATAATTCAACTTGTTTTTTTGTAAGTTTATAAAATGGTTTATGTATTGGGAAATTAAATTTGGGTGAATTAAGAATCAGCTTTTTTTTCCAAAGCCCCATTTTTTCACCACTCCAACATGCAATTGCTCCATCATATATTGATAGATTTTTGTTTGGAATAATCAGGTTTTCGTCAATACCTATAACATTTCCATAACCTTCGCATTTTGGACAAGCTCCAAACGGATTGTTAAAACTAAACATGTGAACACTTGGAATTTCAAATTCGACACCATCAAGTTCAAATTTATTTGAAAAAATTTTTACATTTGTTTTATCTTCAACAAAAACTTTTACAATACACTTTCCTGCACCTTCGAAAAATGCAGTTTGAACCGAGTCACCCATACTGCTAATAGTATCGTTATCAGTAGCTACTGAAAGCCTGTCAATAATAATTTTTATAGATTTTACTGAGTTCGATTTATTTTTGTCTGCTAATAAATTATTTATCCTTTCAACACTTTCTACCCCCTTACTATCAGTTAATTCTACCCTTGCATATCCTTGTTTTAGCAGTATATCCAATTGTTCGTTAAGAGTTCTGTTTTCGGGCAGAACTATTTCTGATAAAATCATTATTTTTGAACCGACATCATACGATTTTATATAATTTACAACATCAGTAACACTATGACTCATAACAATATTATTGCTAATTGGAGAAAATGTTTTTCCAATTCGTGCATATAATAATTTAAGATAATCGTAAATTTCGGTTGAAGTGCCAACAGTCGAACGTGGATTGCGAGTATTTACTTTTTGTTCAATGGCAATTGCAGGTGGGATACCTTTTATATACTCAACTTTTGGTTTATGAATTCGTCCTAAAAACTGACGAGCATAGGACGATAAACTTTCAACGTACCTACGCTGTCCCTCAGCGTATAATGTATCAAAAGCTAAGGTTGATTTACCTGAACCCGAAACACCGGTAACAACTATAAACTTATTTCTCGGAATTTCTATATCAATACTCTTGAGATTATGCTCACAAGCTCCTTTGATTTCAATATTATTACTCATTACCATAATTTTTTTTCCTTAGAAGTGAAACGAACTTTTCTTGATAACTTTAAATTTTAACTCCTTGCTTACGTATTTTTGTAAACTATTACATTTGCATCAATTTTTTCATAACATACTAAAATTTATTGTTAAAAATAGATATTGCAAAGTTAATAAATTGGGTTTTCTTAAAAAATAAAACCCCGAAATAATTGTGATAATTTCGGGGTAATTAATATATGTTTACACAAGTGCTTGATTAACATAAAATAACACTTAGTGCTCAATTCATTTGTTTGCCTATCCAGTCAATAATTGATCTTGCAAATTCTAAACCTGTTTTTGAAACAACAACAGCAAGGTCGCCATCATATCCGCCAAATAAATGCAAATGATTGTAAGCCGAATTAAATTCTTTTAGTTTAGTTTTATTAATTTTCGCCAAATTTTTTTTATAAAAATCAACATTTGTCGATTGTGTTCGCTTACCTTTTGGTTTGAGATATTTTATTCCCTTTTGTGTGAAATAATCATTCAAAGCTACAAGTAAACCACTATATGCTGTATTACAAGCCATACGCACATATTTTGCATCATCATAAAATTTGCCGTCTTTTTTGGCTTTTGTTCGTAGAATTTCTTCTGCATTGTCAAGGTATCTGTATGCTTCTGTATATTTCTCCATTTTATGATTTGTTTAAATAAAGCAACGGTTAATCACCCCTGTTTATTATTGTTATTTTCCTGTGTAAAATATTTTTCAACTTTAATAAAATTTCTAAAATTTACCGGATATTTTATTATCAGTTTTTAGCAATAAAAATCTCGGAGTTGCTTTTTAATTAACTGCATAGAAGCTATTTAATATTTTCTGCATTTAATAAGATTAACCACACCAAGGCTTTATGGATTGTACATTTATATATATCAAGCGAAAGCAACATTAAATAGGTCGAAGACCTTATAAAAAACTGTCAGCAACAATCAATTCTTTTGTTCTATGTTTCCAAGAATAAAAACCCTCACCTGATTTTACTCCAAGACTACCAGCCGAAACCATATTTACTAATAATGGCGATGGTGCATATTTTGTATTTCCTAAACCATTATATAAAACTTCCATTATTGATAAACAAACATCAAGACCAATAAAATCAGCCAATTGCAATGGACCCATTGGGTGTGCCATACCTAATTTTAAGACCGTATCAATTTCTTTTACTCCGGCTATTCCTTCATTTAACGATATTATTGCTTCATTAATCATTGGCATTAATATTCTATTTGCAATAAATCCTGGATAGTCATTAACCTCAACAGGAACTTTTGATAATGATTTGGCAATTTCCATTACTTTTGTAGTTACCTCGTCACTTGTTTTGTAGCCTCTTATAATTTCAACAAGTTTCATTATTGGAACAGGATTCATAAAATGCATACCAATAACCTGTTTTGGTCTATTTGTTACAGCTCCAAGTTTTGTAATAGATATTGAAGAAGTGTTGCTTGCCAAAATTGTATCTTCTTTACAAAATTTATCTAATTCGGAAAAAATATCAAATTTAACTTTCTCATTTTCAGAAACAGCTTCAATAGCTAAATCGGCATTTTCAACACCTTTTTTAATCGAAGTATAAACACTTATGTTATCAAGCGTATTTTTTTTATCTTCTTCACTAATTTTTCCTTTTCTGATTATTCTATCCAAATTTTTGTTGATTGTGGCAATAGCAGTTTTTAGAGCATTTTCGCTTATATCAACTAATGCAACTTTATAACCAAATTGAGCAAAAGTATGAGCAATACCATTTCCCATTGTTCCCGAACCAATTACAGCAATATTTTTCATTTTATATATTATTTAAATAATTATTCTGCAAAATACTAATATTACAAAGTTATAATATTTTTTGATATTTTAAAAACCTATTTTATTTGTGTTTTCTTCCTTTCCAAACATATTTACTACTTAGTCCTAAAATGCTAATTATTATAACATAAAAGAAATAGCACATTTGTATAAATAAAAACATAAAAATATTTATTCGTTTACTAAAAAAAATTGAAACACTATTTACAAGCAAATAATCAACGATAGCTTTCATTAAAAATATTAATAAAAAAACTCCGAGATACTTTATATTTATACTACTCAAAACAAGTGATGTAACTTGAATCAGTGTTGTTAAAAAAACTATAACAGCAACAAATATTACATCAAAATCTTTATATGATTTGCTTTTAGAAACCCATCTTTTTCTTTGTTGTACAAATTTATTTAAACTTTCTTTAGCTTTTGTATAGGCAATAGCATTTATTGATTTTAGAAATACAATTTTGTTAGCTTTATTTTTTTTTGCATACAACATCAAAGCCATATCGTCGCCAGATTCATAGCTTGTTTGTCCTAAATTGTAGTAATCAAAATATAGTTGTTTTTTAAATATCAGATTAGCTCCATTGCACATTATAGCTTTGTTTATGCCTATTGCTCCCACAGTTGAAGCTATAAGACTCATAAATTCAATTTTTTGCATTTTACCAAATACAGATTTAGCTTTCATAACAACTGGAGCTACAATCATTTCAGCATTTGTTTTATTATAATAGTTTAGAATAACCGATAACCAGTTTTTTCCTACAAAACAATCAGCATCAAGTGTTATAATTAGTTTAGCTTTCGATTTTTTTATTGCATTATGAATTGCGGCTTTTTTTCCTGTGCTGCCTTTATTTAAACTTACAATTTGTATATTTCTATTTGAAAAACTTGTGGCTATATCAATTGTATTATCAGCAGAATGGTCATTTGAAACTATTATTTCATAGTTTTTATTATCAATTGTTTGTTGAATTAAACAATTTAATATTGTTTTAATATTTTTTTCTTCGTTTCTTACAGGAACTATAATGCTTGTAAAGACAGGATTAGTGGTTATTTGTGTATCATCAAATTTATCTATTTTGTTCCAACCAATATTAAACCATAATATTATTAAAATATAAAAAAAAAATATTAAAGCTGATATTATTATAAAAATCATCATTTATTAACTTTTTTCATAATTACTGAAATATCTTGAATTTTCATTTCTTTTGGTATTTCAAAAATATCTTTTGGTATTTCAATATTTTCTTCAATTTTCACTGCTTCCAATATTATTTCTATATTGTCTTGTTCAGCTTCCATTTTTAGAATTATACTATTCCAAACCCAGTATTTACTTTCAATTTCGTTGAACATTAAAGAATAGATTTTGCACTTTTTTTCAATTACAAACTCTTCACCTATCTCTTTTGCATTAAAATTTTTTATAAACTTATCATCAAACTTCCTAAAATCAATTTGTTGTAAATTATAATTAGAATCAACTTTTTGTTTTGAACCAAAGCCTTGTTCTAAGTTAATTGTATATAGATAATCTTTTTTTATAAAATTTCTTGTTGTATTTTTTTTGCCAAACATTTCAATTACAGACTCATTACATTCATTTTCGCCATAATCGGTAAAATATAACTTTGTTTTAATATCAAAATTCAACATTTTTGATTTGTAAGTTATAATTCCTGTTTCTAATTTATATTTTTTATAGGAATTTGTACTTGAGGTACTGACAACTAAGTTTTTGGGTTTGTTTGATAAGTCTTTGTTATTTTCTGTTTGGCACGACAATATTAGTGTAACAATTAATAAATAATAAAGTTTGTAATTCATGATTTCTTATATTTTGTATTTATTCTATTCTAATTCCTATAATTAGCACATCATCTGTTTGTTTATATTTTGTTCCTTTCCAGTTTTTAAAAGTTTCTTCAAATATTTGTTTTTGTTCGGGCAGATTTTTGTTATTAATGCTTAATATTAAATTTCTAAATTGTTTTTTATAAAATTTTCGTCCATTCTCACCGCCAAACTGATCAGAAAAACCATCTGAAAAGGCATATATCATATCTCCTTTTACTAATTTATATTCTTGATATGTAAAAGGTTTTTCTCTTTTGTGTGCACCAATTGGTTGAGCATTAGCCTTTAATTCGTTGATTTCATTATTATTACAAATATAAAGAGGATTATATGCTCCTGAATATTGTAAGACATTTGTTTTAGTATTAACTACACAAAAAGCAATATCTATCCCATCTTTATTTGTATTATTTTTTTGATTAAAAAATTCTTTTATTTTGTTACGCAATTCATCTAAAACCGTATTTGACTGTGTTATATTCTTACTGGTTACAATTTCATTTAGAAAAGAAATCCCCAACATACTAATTAATGCTCCTGGTACACCGTGTCCAGTACAATCTGCGGCTGCAAAAAATTTATATTCATTTATTTTATGAAAAAAATAAAAATCACCACTTACAGTTTCACGTGGCAAGTATAATATAAAGTTGTGAAAAAGAGTATCAATATATGTCTGACTAGCTAAAGTAATTTTTTGTATTCTACTTGCGTAGTCAATACTTTTTTGTATATCCGAATTATTATTTTCAACTCTCTTTTTTTGTTGAAATAAATCTTCATTTATTGTGATTAACTCTTCATTATTTTGTCGCAACTCTTCTTCCGAAGATAATAATTCTTCGTATTGTTTTTTTATTTTTAGTTTGGCAATTTTATGAAAACTATACATTTTTGTAAACCAAGTAGATACAAATAATAATATAAGCAATAAGATTATAAAAATAAGAATAGCTTGTATACGTCTTGTCCTTTGTTTAGCATATAACACATTATAAGGAATATAAGATACAATTTTCCAATAATATTCTTTGTCATATACCAATAAACTATCCGATGCTGTTATTTCTCTTTGTTGCTTGATTATAGGATAGACGGTTTTAAATGTGAACATTCCTTTTTTTGTTATAAATTGTGAAGATTCTACTTTGTTTATTGTATCCCATGCATTTGGATATTTATTTGCAAATGTTACATCTTTTTTATTCTCATACATAAAACCCCACTCATAATCGGGTGATTGTCCACATAGCCAATAGCCTTGTGTATTAAGAAGCATTATTTGATTATCAATAATACTATTTGTTTGATATTTAAAGTGTTTTATTATATCATTAGCTAAATAGTTTATCAATAAAACACCTTTTTTAGCACCTTGTTTATCAAAAATAGGTGTTCCAAAACGGAGCATTGGTTTTATAGGTTTTTCAATTTTTCCATGTTCAATATTTAAGTCAAAAGGAGAGATAAACGTTTCAAATTTATTCAATTTAAAAGTTTCATAAAAATAATATCTGTTTTTTTTATTTTGCAGCTTTTTATTTTTAACTATTTTGGGGTTGCCATTATTTGAGTTAATTCTTATTTTCTCTATCCCATTTTCATCAATCAAACGTATTTGGTCGTATATTTTTCTATATTTTGATATTGTTAGAAAATCATCTAATAAAGAATTTACTACATTAGTATCACTTTTATTGTCCAACATATTTTTGATACGTTTATCTTGGGATAAAATCAGTAAATCGTTTGTAATATGTTGAATTTCTTTTGATATATCATTTATTCTAATATCTACAATTTTTTCTTCGATAGTCTGGTATTCTAACATTTCTGTTCTTTCTTTTACAAAAAGAATTATCAATATTGCTATACTAAAAACGAAAAATCCTGAAAAAAATAGATACAAAGTACTTTTTGATAATATTAAATGATTTAATTTCATTATTTTTATATTTCGTGCTTAATAATTAGCTTTGTGCTTTGAAATATGCTATGCTAAGTAAATAATTACTTTTTTATAATAAATTAGTCTTACAAAAAAAAATCGACATATGCTTACGTACAATCAACTGTATCATAATAATATACTAAAACATTTAACTTGTATTAAATAGGTCGAAGACCTTAAATTTCTTACATTATATGTTTAGTGTATGAAATTATAATTATTTTTTTGTTTTACTTAACTATTATATGTATATTTCATGATTATAATAATTTAAGCTTACAATATGTAAATGTATATTAAATATGTGAAAATAAAAAATAATAAAATTTTTGTTGTGGCTTAAATGAATTTGTATTCATAAAGATTTTGGATTCCCAACCTAAGCTTGACTACTCACTATGCGTTCGGCAGGTGTTTTTCACCTGTCGATAACCTGTTGTTATCGTGCCACGATATTGCAAATATCCAAACTTACATGCGTAGCCAAAAAAAAAAATTACCCACCATTACAAAAATATAAAACACTTGTTTATTATTTAGCTATTTTTATGTTAGTAATCATTTATTTTTTGTGTTATAAAACATTGCTATATAATTAAATATCTATATATCAAAATAATTGTAAATATATGATAAAAACATGCGATAAAATCATACAATATTGAATTGTAAAAATGCAAAATTTTTATACTTTTGGCAAAAATAACAAAATCTATAAATTGAGTTTATGTCAAAATTAATAAAATTAAAAAAAGGAATAGATATTAAGTTAACAGGAAAAGCTGAAGAAAAGCTATCTGATTTAGCAATGTCTGATACCTATGCGATTAAACCACCGGATTTTGAAGGACTTACTCCCAAGCTAAAAGTTAAAGTTGATTATGAAGTAAAAGCAGGAACAACTTTATTTTTTGACAAATACAATCCCGAAGTATGTTTTACTTCGCCTGTAAGTGGAAAAGTTGTTTCGGTAAATAGAGGAGAAAGACGTAGAATTTTAGAAGTTGTAGTAAAACCCGACTCTGTGATTAAATACGTTGAATTTAAGAAAGAATCGCCTTCTGGTTTAAGTAGAGATGAGATAATAAAAAACATTCTTAAAAGTGGATTATGGCCATGCATAATGCAAAGACCATATGCAACAATTGCAAATCCGCAAGTAGAACCAAAAGCTATTTATATTTCGGCTTTTGATTCGGCTCCATTAGCACCAAACTACGATTTTATTGTAAAAGGACAAGAAAGCAGCTTTCAAACAGGAGTAGATGCATTATCGAAACTAACAAGTGGCAAATTGCACCTTAATATAAACAATAAAACAACAAAATCAAGTGCATTTACAAGTGCAAAAGGTGTTGAAATTACAAAATTTGAAGGACCACACCCTGTTGGAAATGTTGGTATACAAATAAACCAAATTGAACCTATGAACAAAGGCGATATTATATGGTATGTAAACCCACAAGATGTAATTATGATTGGTCGATTATTTGAAAATGGTGTTTACGATGCAAGAAAAATTATTGCATTAACAGGCTCCGAAGTAATTAATCCTCAATATTATAGGATAATAACAGGTGCCAGTTTGGATTCGGTAACATCAAATAAAGTTACAGCAGAAAACAACCGATATATTTCGGGAAATGTTCTAACAGGTGAAAAAATCTATAAAAAAGGATATTTAGGATTTTATAATTCACAACTAACAGTAATACCTGAAGGAAATGAAGCCGAATTTTTGGGTTGGGGAATGCCTGGATTAAATAAATTTAGTGTATCTCGTTCCTTTATATCGTGGCTAAAACCAAGTAAAGAATACAAGCTTAATACCAACTTACAAGGTGGTCTACGTTCATTTGTTGTAAGTGGCGAGTATGATAAGGTTTTTCCTATGGACGTACTTCCTGTGCCACTATTAAAAGCAATTGTAATTGAAGATATTGATTTAATGGAAGAGTTGGGCATATATGAAGTTGCTGAAGAAGATTTTGCATTGTGCGAATTTGTTTGTACATCAAAAATAGAAGTACAATCATTAGTAAGAAAAGGACTTAATCTTATGATAAAAGAATTTAGTTAATAAGTAGTCTATACTTTAAATAGTACAATTATTCAATGGTACAATACTTTGATTAATAATTGATACCAGTTTGTTAATGTTAAAACTATAACCGTTTAGAGTATAACAAAAGTTTTCTTACATTTTATTAAGGTAAATTACTTATTAATAGTAAGTACCTAACAGTATTAAATAGGTCGAAGACCTAATTTTAAATATAATCATAATTTAATAAATGAAAGCACTAAGAAATTACTTAGATAAAATAAAACCCAATTATAAAAAGGGTGGTAAGTATGAAAAGTGGCTTCCTGTATTTGAGAGTTTCGAAACTTTCCTATATGTATTAGGAGATACAACACCCAAAAAAGGAGCACACATACGTGATGCAATGGATCTTAAACGAACAATGAGTATAGTTGTTATTGCATTGCTTCCTGCATTATTATTTGGAATGTGGAACATTGGATACCAACACTTTTTATCAATAGGACAAGGACAAGAAGTTTCATTTTGGGCACAATTTGGACATGGATTTATACAGGTACTTCCTTTGATATTAGTATCATATATTGCCGGTCTTGGTACCGAATTTTTATTTGTATACATAAAAGGACACGAAATAGAGGAAGGATTTTTAGTATCGGGTATGCTTATACCCCTAATAGTACCAATTGATGTTCCTTTATGGATGTTAGCTTTAGCTAATATTTTTGCAGTAATACTTGGCAAAGAGGTATTTGGAGGAACAGGAATGAATATAGTTAATCCAGCATTATTGGCAAGAGCATTTTTGTTTTTTGCTTATCCTGCAAAAATGTCTGGCGATAAAATATGGATTTCAGGCTTAGAATCAGGCGAGGGAGTTGTTGACGGTTTTTCAGGAGCAACACCATTAGCCGAAGCTGCCGCTGCCGAAGGAAATTTAGATTTGTTTCATGCAAAATATACAATATCAGATATGTTTTTAGGAACATTGCCTGGCTCGGTTGGAGAGACCTCAGTGCTTGCCATATTGATTGGAGCATTTATTTTGCTTCTAACAGGAATTGCAAGCTGGAAAATAATGCTATCAGTATTTGTAGGTGGAGTTTCAATGGGACTTATTCTTAATGGATTTGCCTCCGAAACTAACGTTTATATGTCATTACCATTTTACGAACATATTTTATTAGGTGGATTTGCTTTTGGAGCAGTATTTATGGCAACCGACCCTGTAACAGCATCGCAAACCGAAAAAGGAAAATGGATTTATGGTTTTTTAGTTGGATTTATAGCAATACTTGTAAGAGTAGTAAATCCAGCATATCCCGAAGGTGTAATGTTAGCAATATTGCTTATGAATGTGTTTGCACCATTGATTGACCATTATATTATAAGAGCAAATGTTAAAAAACGATTGAAACGAATAAAAGTTAAAGCATAAAATAACCATGAATACTAACAGTAATATATATACATTTATTTATGCATCAGTTTTAGTTGTTGTTGTAGCTGCACTATTATCATTTACAGCAATAAAACTACAGCCGATACAAGAACAGAATATACGAATCGAAAAAATGCAAAATATACTTTCATCAGTAGGAATTGAAAGTTCGGTTGAACAAGCCGAAGAAATGTTTAATAAATTTATTACAAAAGATATTGTAATAAATACAAAAGCTGATAAAGTAGAAGGACAAAAAGCATTTGACCTTAATCTTAAAAAAGAATATAAAAAATCGGAAGAAACACGTTTTTTACCTGCATTTGAAGCCACACTTGACGATGGTAGCAAAAAAATAATAATACCATTATTAGGAAAAGGATTGTGGGGACCAGTTTGGGGATATGTTTCTTTCAACGAAGATTTTAATACTATTTATGGTGCAACATTCGACCATAAGAGCGAAACACCTGGATTAGGAGCTGATATAAACAAATCGTGGTTTGAAGACCAATTTAAAGGAAAAACAATTTTTGATGGAGAAAAATTAACATCAATAACTATACATAAAGGTGGAAAAGGTGCTGCTGCTATTGCAAATAATACCGAACACGGTGTTGATGCAATTTCGGGAGGAACTATCACATGTAAAGGTGTTGAGGAAATGATAAAAGATTGTTTGTTAAATTATGAACCTTATTTAAATAATAACAGAAGTAAATAAATTCAAAATAAATGAGTACTAAAAATTTAAAGTTAATAACAAATCCGCTAAACATAGATAACCCTATCACAATTCAAGTACTGGGTATCTGCTCGGCTTTAGCTGTAACTGTAAAACTTGAACCAGCTGTAGTGATGTCAATTTCTGTATTATTTGTAATGGCATTTGCTAATGTTATTATATCGCTACTACGAAATACTATACCCTCAAGAATCAGAATTATTGTACAATTGGTTATAATTGCCTCTCTGGTTATTTTGGTTGACCAAGTACTAAAAGCATTTGCATACGATGTAAGTAAGCAACTCTCTGTTTTTGTAGGACTGATTATTACAAACTGTATTATAATGGGACGTTTAGAAGCTTTTGCACTAGGCAACAAACCATGGCCATCGTTTCTTGATGGAGTTGGAAACTCGGCAGGATACGGAATGATTTTGATTTTGGTTGCATTTATTCGCGAGCTATTTGGTTCGGGTTCAGTATGGGGCTTTCAAGTAATTCCCGAAGGATTTTATGAATTTGGTTATGCAAATAACGGATTGATGATACTTCCTCCAATGGCTCTTATAGTAGTTGGTATTGTAATATGGGTACAAAGAGCAAGAACAAGAGAATTAATTGAGGCATAACTAATTTATAACTATAAAAATACAATATTTAAAATGGAAGAATTATTAAACATTTTTATAAAATCAATGTTTATAGATAACATGGTATTTGCATACTTTCTTGGAATGTGCTCGTATCTTGCTGTATCTAAGACTGTAGACACTGCCACAGGACTCGGAATAGCTGTAATATTCGTATTAGGTATTACCGTTCCTGTAAACTATCTTATTGAAAATTACATGCTTAAAAAAGGTGCACTTGAGTGGCTTTTGGGCGAAACAGCAAAAGATATTGACCTAAGTTTTTTGGGTTTTATAATGTTTATAGCTGTTATTGCATCAATGGTTCAGCTTGTTGAAATGATTGTTGAAAAATTTGCACCTACTTTATATGCATCTCTTGGTATTTTCTTACCTCTTATTGCTGTAAACTGTGCCATACTTGGTGGAGCCTTATTTATGCAAGAAAGAGAATATACATCAATCGGCGAAGCATCAGTATTTGGATTAGGTTCA
The DNA here is from genome assembly GCA_029938185.1 of Bacteroidales bacterium. GTDB lineage: Bacteria > Bacteroidota > Bacteroidia > Bacteroidales > JAOZVK01 > JAOZVK01. Next base: position 17,825 of record JAOZVK010000037.1, read on the forward strand.
GGTTTAGGCTGGTTTCTGGCAATTGTTGGAATAGCTGCTATTCGCGAAAAAATTAGATATTCTAATGTGCCCGCACCATTAAGAGGCTTAGGTATTACTTTTATTGCCACCGGTCTTATGGGGATAGCTTTTATGAGCTTTATGGGAATTAAATTATAAATAATTGTAAAAAATTTAAAAATCAATAAAAATGATTTTATTAGAAGTAAGCATAGCAACTGTAATGCTAATAAGTATTGTAGCTTTCCTAATAATAGTACTATTGTTAGTAACAATATTATTGGTAGCAAAAGCCAAATTGATGCCATCTGGCGAAGTAAACCTAAATATTAATGGTGAAAACGACTTGTCGGTAGAGCAAGGTTCAACCTTATTGACTACACTTGGTGATAACAAAATTTTATTACCATCGGCTTGTGGTGGAGGTGGAACTTGCGGAATGTGTCATTGTCAGGTACCCGAAGGTGGAGGCGAATTACTGCCTACCGAAAAACCTTTTTTTTCTCGAAAACAACAACAAAGCAATTATCGTTTGGCATGTCAGGTAAAAGTGAAACAAGACATGAAAATCGAAATACCTCAAGAAATAATGGGTATTAAAAAATGGGAATGCGAAGTTGTATCCAATGGTAATGTTGCAACTTTTATCAAAGAATTTGTAGTTAAACTACCCGAAGGCGAAACTCTTGATTTCCTGTCAGGTGGTTATATTCAAATAGATGTTCCTAAAATTGAAGTTGATTTCAAAAACATGGATATTGAAAAAGAATATCACGAGGATTGGGATAATTTTAAAATGTGGGATTTGAAAATGAAAAATCCTGAGCCAACATATCGTGCATATTCTATGGCAAACCACCCTGCCGAAGGAAATATTGTAATGTTGAATATTCGTATTGCAACTCCACCATGGGATAGAGCAAAAGGCGGATTTATGAATCTTAATCCAGGTATTTGTTCATCATATATTTTCTCAAAAAAACCTGGAGATAAAATCACAGTATCGGGACCTTATGGTGAGTTTTTCATAAAAGATACTCAACGAGAAATGATGTTTATAGGTGGAGGCGCAGGCATGGCTCCTATGCGTTCTCATATTTTTGACCAATATAGGACTCAGAAAACTAGTAGAAAATCTACTTTTTGGTATGGTGCACGCTCAAAACGAGAAATGTTTTATGAAGATGAGTTTAGAGAACTTGAAAATAAATTTCCAAACTTTAAATTTCATATTGCTTTATCGGAACCTAAAGAAGAAGATAACTGGACAGGACCCGTAGGTTTTATACATCAAGTTATATTAGATTTATATCTTAATAAACACGAAGAACCCGAAGATATAGAATATTATTTATGTGGACCACCAATGATGAACGATGCAGTGCAAAAAATGCTGTACGATTTAGGTGTACCCGATGAAATGATTATGTTTGACGATTTTGGTTCATAACTAAGTAGTCTAATAAAATTTTTTTGGTATCTGTTTTTACAATTAGCTATATAGAAATAGTTTGTAAAAAAGCATAAGACACATTAAATAGGTCGAAGACCTTAGATTTAGATTAAAAATATTTTTTTTGCGACTTTGCTTTTATTTATAAAGCAAAGTCGCTTTTTTTTTAAATAAAATTATATATTTTTGCATTTTATTATGATAATCTAAGTTTATCAAATGACATACAAGCAGATAATAAAAGACCTGAAAAACAAAATATATAAACCCATTTATTTACTAATGGGCGAAGAGTCGTATTATATAGATAATATTACTAATTATATAATAGACAATGTATTGAAAGAAGATGAGAAAGCTTTTAATATGACAATATTATATGGTAAAGACACAAGTGTAAACCTAGTTGATAATGTTGCTAGACGATATCCAATGATGGCTAACTATAATTTAGTAATTATAAAAGAGGCTCAAAATCTAAAAAATATTGATAAGTTGATATATTATTCCCAAGCCCCTTCAAAATCGACAATACTTGTACTAAACTATAAATACAAAACTCTTGATAAACGAAAAAAAGTATACAAAGCAATTAAATCGGCTGGTATTATTTTTGAATCCAAAAAACTATATGCTAATAAAATACCTGATTGGATAAATCAATATTTGAATGAAAAAAAATATTCGATAGAACCTGTAGCATGTAATTTGCTTACAGAATTTTTGGGTAACGATTTAGGTAAAATATCAAATGAACTTGATAAGTTAATTATTTCATTACCTGCAAATACCAAAATTTCAAGTAAGCATATCGAAGAAAATATTGGAATTAGTAAAGATTATAATAACTTTGAGTTGCAGAATGCTTTAATGAAAAAAGATATTTTAAAAGCAAATAGAATTATTGATTATTTTGGTAAAAACCCAAGAGATAATCCAGTTATATTAACAATAACATCACTTTACTTTTTTTTTAATAAAATACTTATTTATCATTTTTTAAAAGATAAATCAAGGCAAAACGCAGCTTCAAAACTGAAAGTAAATCCATATTTTTTGAAAGATTACGAAATGGCTTCAAAAAAATATAATCCTAAAAAAGTCGTTCAGATTATATCATTATTAAGAGAATATGATTTGAAACTAAAAGGAGTGGGAAATGTATCAACAACAGGTGATGAACTTTTAAAAGAATTGATTTTTAAAATTATTCATTAAGTTTTTGACTTTTCAAACCTTTGTTAAATTATTCAGGCGTAAGCAAGCTACCCGTCAAAAATTGGAGAGTCTTGTTTTTCAAGTAGTTTTAATCATAGAATTAAAGTAAAGATTAGCGAAACTTTGCGACCTGTGCAATCAAATAAAAGTATTTTATGTGATATTAAGTTTTGATTGCACATGTTGGAATTTTTGTTTACCTTTATAAATTATCGCGACATCTTAAAATGCACTAAATGAGTAAAAAAAACACAAAACAAGTAGGCTACCTTGCCCCTCTAAACTACGACCGTTATTTTAAAAAAGTATTTTCCGATT
>JAOZVK010000363.1 GCA_029938185.1 Bacteroidales bacterium
ATCCTGTTACGAAATACCTGATAAACAAGACTGTCCAACTTCTGACGGGTAGCCCCAAATGGCATAAAAACGACACTTTTGTTTTTATATTATGCTGTTTATCAGGCGTAAGCAAAATTATTCATTGTTAATTACTTATTAATCACTTAAAAACTATTTTAAAAGATTATTTTCTTTAAAAATTTCTTCAACTCTACTAAGTTGTTTTTTCCAACTTATATACATTTCAACTATATGATTTTCATAATCTTCCGCCATAATAGCATCGCTTATTTTTTGTGACTCATATACTTTTGATAATTCTTCTTGTATTTTTTGGTATTCGTTAATCAAATTAGAAATTTTTTCTTGCTGATTATTGTGTAACTCATTTAATTCAGATTGTGAAATTTCATAATTTTTAATTTTATTATTTAATTCTTTCTCTTTTTTTATCAGCTCTTCTCTTTCTTTTTTATTCTCTGTTATATCAATTGCAAAATACAATATTTTTGAAATTTCTCCATTTGAATTATAAACAGGTGTATAGGTTGACCATAGCCATTTCAATTTACCATATTTTGTGTATCTTTTCATTTCATTTTCATAAAACTTCCCTAGTTTTACGTTTTCTATAACATTCTGCAACTCATCTCTATCTTCTTCATATAATAAATCCAAAACATTTACACCTTTTAATTCATCAATAGAATAGTCCATTACTGATAGATACTTTTTATTTGCATCTAATAAAACTCCATCAATAGTATATTCTATTGTTAATAATGTGTTATTTATAGCATCAAGTAGAGCATTGGATTCAAACTCTCTTTTTACTGCATTTTCTTGAGTTTTTCTAAGTTTTTCAAAACTTAGAAGCATTTCTTTTTCTTTATCACTCAACTCTTTAGAGTGTTGTTGCGATTGTTTTAGAAGTTCTGTTGTTTTAGAATTAATTCTGGCAGTAGAAAGTGCAGTAGCAATATTAATAGATATCTGATTTACAAAATCCAATTTTAATTCATTAAATTTACTCATGGAAGCTATCTCAATAACTCCCAATACTGTATCGTTAAAAACTAAAGGAAATATCAATAAAGTTCTTGGAGCAAGTCCACCCAGTCCCGAAGTTATTTTTATATAATCGTTGGGTATTTTTTTTATATTAATTAGTTTTTTTTCTATAACACAAGCTCCTATTAAGCCTTCTCCTAATTTTATTTTTTTGTTAATGTATTTTTTTTTATCGTATGCTATTGCTGAAGCAATTTCAAGATAAGGTTTTCCTTTACTATTATTTTTAATAAGATAAATCCCACCTATTGAAGCATCTAAAAAATTTACTAATTCAAATATTATTTTTTCAGTAAGCTCATCTATATTATTTGTATTTTTACTTATTATATTATTCATTTTCGAAAGCCCTAATCTTATCCAGTCACTTTTAACTGTTTCTGCTTTCTGTTTTTCTTCTTTATCTTTAGCCACTTTCAGGGCTATATTCATTTTATTAATTGATGTTCCTATAGTATTTTTTGTATCATGTATTTCAACTACTTTACTAAAATCACCTGCAGAAATAGATTTACTTACAGTATCAATTTGTCTTAAAAAAATAGCAATAGAGTTGAAAGCTCTGTGTAATTGTCCTATTTCATCTTTTGCAATATTTTTTTCTAATACCTTGATATCACCCAAAGCAATTCTGTTACTATATTTTACTAAAGATTTTATTGGAACAAGTATGTTTGTAGTGTATGCAAATAGAACAAGCTCACTAATTATCATCATTATTATTCCAAAAATAATTTGATAATATAATATATCATTTTCATCATCCATTATTTGTTCCATTTGGATTGTAATTAGAATTTTCCAATTTAGATCTTTGTTTATTAGTATATTTTTACATACTTCGATTTTTTCATCAGCATATTTTAAATAGTTTTTATTGTCTTTTATTTTTTCATTTATAACTTTAGATAAAGATAATATTTCGTCAATATGTTTTCCAACTAAATATTGTTTTTCTGATATAGCAATGATATTGTTTTGCTTCGATAATATAGTAACTAGAGAATGTGTCTTATTTAGTTCAATATTAGATATTATATTTTTAAGATTGTTTAGAGAGAGATTTATACCCATTACTCCCATAAATTTTGAGTTTTTTATAATTGGAGCTATAATTGTTATTTTTACAGTTTCTTTGCCCTTATATCTATGAATAAACGGTTCTATAATTGTGAGATGTCTATTTTTTTTTGTAATATTATAGTATTGATTGTACAATATTGATTGCTTTGCATTTATTGTAGTTATTTTATTTATTTCATACTCCCTGTTCTTTTTCCACAGCGAAATATATCGCCCAGAACTATCAAAGCTATATGTATTAGAAAGTTTTAGTTCGTTACTATTTTGTTTCTCTTTTTCCCATATCATAAATGCATCGCTGAAATTATTATACTTAAAAAGTAATTCTCTTAGGAGCTTATCTGATTCAACATATTTAACTGAATTAAAATCTTTATTATTTATAAGAAGAGATATCGATTGAGAAATAAATTCAACAGCATTTAATCCTTGATTTATATAACTGGATGTTTTTAGTGAGTAATTATTTGCTAAATTATTTAGTTCCAATTTAGTTGTACTTAATATTTTTTTCTTATAAGTTATATTCGAAAATATAACAAGAGAAGAGATAGCTATCATAAAACCTATACTAAAAACAATAAGTAGTTCTGTTTTTAATGATTTATATTTTGCTCTAAGCATAATAGTTTTTTATTTAGAGGGCTTTGTTGAATTTTGCAAGTATCCTTACAAAAAACCTCACTTATTTTATATAAGTTTATTATTAATATAAGTAGTCTTACAAAAGTTTTTCGACATTTGTTTTTATACAATTACTTGTGTTGTATAAATTTACAAAAATGCGTAAGCCACATTAAATAGGTCGAAGACCTTACAATTGATTATACAACACACATATAAGCAACATTAAATGAGATAAAGACCATATTTATCTTTTTACTTAACTATGATTAATATATTAGGTAAATTATAACTCACAAATTTTTATTATGTCTTTTCTATTGCAATGAAAAGAACCTTAACAACCGCACCCGTTTCATTATGAATAGGTGTATCAACTTTAAGTAAATTAATTTTTCCACCTTTTTTGCTGCTAATTGTAATTTCACCTTCAATACTCTCACCTTTCAATACTTTTTGCCAATTTTTATTGAATTGTATTATTCTATTTGAAGGTATTCCATCTCTTACATTACTACCTTTTATTTCATTTAACTTATATTCAGTAATTTTCAAATACTTTTTATTTGCATATAATATTCTACCTTTTGTGTCATACTCAATCCTAAGCAATGTTTTGTCAATAGATTGCATAATAGCTGACATGTTTTGTTCTTTTAGTTGTATTTTATTTTGTATTATGATAGAATTTTCAAGCAAGTTCCTAAGTTCTTTTTCTTGTGCTTTTAGGTCAATAGTTTGTTTTTCAAGTTTATTTTCAATTAGTTTTGATTCTGTTAAATCTGCAACAATTGCAAGTATTTTGTATAAATTACCATTATTATCCAAAATTGGAGTATAAGTTTGATATAACCAAAGTTTTCTTTCATCTGGCAAATCTACAAAACCAGTAAATTGCCTTTCTTTTCCATGTCTTAAATCATTCCAAATCAATTCAAATGTTTCTTTGTCCGAGTGTATAAATCTACTATAATGTTTTCCAATAATATCTTCTCGTTTAATTTTAAACAATTCCAAAAACAAATCATTTATTTTTAATATTTTTCCGTATTGGTCAAACTCGGCTACTAAGGTGGTTGAATTAACTGCATCTAAAATCCCATTCATCTCATTTTCTTTTTTAGAAACATCATCCTGAAGTTTTTGTAATATAGAATAACTTTTTGCCATTTCTTCTTCCTGGGTTTGCATTATTTTTGATTGAACTACAGATTGTTCAAGCAAAACAGATGTTTGTCTATTTACTTTTACATTGGATATTGTTGCCGCAATATTAACACCAATTTTTTCAATAAATTTCAGCTGAAATTCTTTTAAATTATTAAACGAGGCTATTTCAACTATTCCATGTATATTATTGTTAAAAATCAACGGTACAATTGCTAAACTATTTGGTATTTCTTCTCCTAAACCAGATGTAATTGTTATATAATTTTTAGGTATATCAGTTATTAGTATTGTCTTTCGTTCTTTATACACTCTTCCAAGTAAACCTATTTCTGTTGAAAAAACACTATTTACATATCTTTCTTTGTTAAAAGCATAACTTGATTTTTGAACAATAACAGTTTCATCTTCTTTTTTTTCTATAAAAAACAAAGCTCCTTGATTTGCATTAAGATAATTTACAAGATTGCTTATAATGGCATAAGATAATTTTTTTTCATCAGTACTATTATTTCTTTGTATTTCAATAAATTTTGAGACACCATCATTAGTCCAATTATTTATTTCGTCACTTATTTCTCTTTTATTTTTTTCATCTATTGAAGAAATAATATTATCACGAATATTAATTAAAGATTTAACTAATACATCTGACTTATTTTTTAATACAATTTCGGCATTTATATTTCCTTTACTAATGTTCTGTGAAAAACTAATTACATCTTTAACATGATCGGTATATATGTTTAATGATTTTACAGCTTTACCTAATTCATCATTATAATTAAAATTTATTTTTTTAGGAATGTTTCCTATAGAAAATTCATTTATTGAAAATGATAATTTTTTTATTTTTTTAATATAAGGATTGACTATAATAGAAATAATATAAATGGATATTAGCAAACCAATAAACACAAACAATAATATGAATTTCAAATATGATAATGATTTGGAATACTCATCTTTATGATAAATTATACATATATAATTATTACTTCTTTTATCAAATATAAAGTTTAAAACATATTCAGTATTAATATTATTTATTTCCTCCTCAAATATTATTGAATTATATCCATACAAAGATTTTCTAATTTTTTCATATATCAATTTACTGTTAGGATATTCTTTTAATAATTTGGGTTTATAAATTTCATCGCCTTTTTTATTTAAAATATAAATATATTGCGAGTTGAAAAATTTCTTTTTGTTATAAATTATATCTAACAAAAATCTTAGTTTATTTTTTACACCAACTTCGTATATTCCTCGTATTTTTCCGTCAATATAAAATGGTTTATGTATCACAAAATATTCTTTATTTAGATAGTTAATTTTTCCCGAATATGTATCACCCCTTTCAATAGTTTCAACAATTAATGATGAGTTTGGAATATATGTGTTTATTTGTCTTTTTCCAATACTATTTAAGTAATTAGTTGAAATACAAAGGTATCCTGTTGGTATTTTTTGATAAATACTGGCATTTACATTTGCTATTCGTTGAATATTATCAACAATTTCAAAATCATCGTATGCTTCTACATCATCTAATAATATAGTGCTTATAGTTGTAGATAGTTCTTCGTTTGTATTTTTATTTATTATATTAACATTTATTGTACTTGTATCAGTTTCAACAAATTCACCATAATATTCCAAAATATTTTCAAATACTTTTATTGCAATTCCTGTTTTTTCTTTATTTTTTTTCTCATATTGGTCTATAATCTTTGAAATCTCATTTATTTCCTTTTCTATAATTAATTTAGATTGGTTTTCAATCCTATTTATTTCATAATTATACAAAAAGACACTTATAATTGTAAAAATAATTATTAGTACAGAACTAACAATTATTTTTAATTTAAATGATAAACTGATTTTGTCAAAAAAAAACATTATTTATATTTTTGGGTTGTTCTAATGATTATAAGGTAGTCCCATTTAATACTTATTAAGTAATTAACAATGAATAATGGACAATGAACAATCTTGTTTACGCCTGATAAACATCATAATATAAAAAACAAAAGTATCTATTTTATACTATGATTTCATTCGCAAGCAACATTAAATAGGTCGAAGACCTTAGTGTATTAAGACATAAATTGCTTAAGTTTATAAATGTAATAATTTGACAGGA
>JAOZVK010000364.1 GCA_029938185.1 Bacteroidales bacterium
AGAAGAACTTGAACAAAACAAAGAAGAACTTGAACAAAACAAAGAAGCTCTTATAAACAGTGCCAAACTAATGAAACAAGCAGGTATTTCAACAAAACAAATACAAGCATCAACAGGACTTACAGAAGAGTTAATACAAAATTTATAACTATCCTTTCCAATAGGGAAATCCATTATATAGGCAAGGGTGTAAACCCGTGTAAATGATATGTATGCAACATTAAACAAATAGAAAGACCTTACAAACCTCTTTGCCACTCTTCTCTTAAATTGGCTTTATCAATATTGTTTATTGCAAAATCAATATTATTTAAAATCTTATTTTTATCTTTTGATAAAATTCCTTTTAATACAAGATAATTTGAAGCGTGGTCGCTACGAAAAACTGTACTATTAAGTTCAGTAGTTTCAATAAATATTTTTAGTTCTTTAATTAATTCAATAGTATTCATAGGTTTATACTCTCCATTGAATCTATCTTTATAATGATTTTCGCCAAATGGAAAACTTAGTACTAGTGTAGATGCAAACTCTGGTTGCGTAATGTTTATAACTTTTGCCGAATTTATTGCATGTTGTTCACTATATACCTGTCCACCAAGTCCATTTAGTACCATTACTGATGATTTTATACCTGCATTTTTAGCATTTAAAAGTCCTTTAACAGTAGAATCAAATGTTTCACCTTTATTAACCAACTTTAGCAATTCGTTATCACCAGATTCAATTCCAACATAAACCATACTTAAACCAGAATCTTTTAGTTGTTTCAATTCGTTAATTGTTTTTGTTGATAAATCTTTTGGCTTTGCATAGGCTGATATTCTTCTTATTCTTGGAAAATTACTATTAATAGAATCTAATATTTTTATTAATTTTGGGGTTGATAAAACCATTGCATCACCATCAGCCAAAAATATTTTTTGAATACTACTATCAATTGATGCAATTTGATTTATTTCGTCTATAATGTCATTTGGATTACGTACTTTAAATTTTTTAGTTGAGTACATTTCGCAAAAAGAACAACGATTCCACGAACAACCTAATGTTAATTGTAAAATTAATGAATAAGCTTCGCTAGGAGGTCTAAATAATGGCGTATCGTAATTTATTGGTAAATAATTCATTATAATTTATTTTATCAAAAATTTTATTAAAACACAAAGTAAATATATTAATTTATATTAAAAAAATGTAATTTTGCGTTTTATTTTCAATTGAAGAAATAGAATATTCATAATAATATTGATATATAATGAGCATAGTAACGAAAGTTTTAGATAAGGTTTTTGGTAAAAAATCTGATAAAGATAGAAAAGCAATTGAACCCACAGTTGATAAAATAAATGAAATATATAGTCAATTAAAAGAAATAAGCAATGATGCTTTACGTCAAAAAACTATTGAACTAAAGGAAGTTCTAAATAAAGAAGTTAGTAGTGAAAAAGATAAAGTAAATGATTTGAAAAAAGATATTGAAAATCTTGATATTTCTAAAAGAGAAGAGCTATATAAAGAGGTAGACGATATTGAAGACCTGATAGATAAAAAACTGAAAAATAAACTTGATGATATTTTACCAGAAGCATTTGCAATAATGAAAGAAACTGCAAGGCGTTTTTTCGATAATGATTTTATTGAAGTCACAGCAAATGAAAATGATAAAAATATTGCAACAGTAAAAGATAGTGTTAAAATTTCAGGAACTAAAGCAAAATATAATTCAAGTTGGACAGCTGGAGGAAATCAAATAAGGTGGAATATGATTCACTATGATGTTCAGCTAATTGGAGGAGTGGTACTTAATATTGGTAAAATTGCCGAAATGGCAACTGGTGAAGGTAAAACTTTGGTTGCAACATTACCTGTTTTTTTGAATGCACTAACTGGCAGAGGAGTACATATTGTTACTGTTAATGATTATCTTGCACGACGTGATGCTGAATGGATGGGACCTCTATACGAGTTTCACGGTCTATCTGTTGATTGTATTGATAATCATCAACCAAACTCAGATGATAGAAGAAAAGCCTATATGGCAGATGTAACATTTGGAACAAACAATGAATTTGGCTTTGACTACCTAAGAGACAATATGGCTATTAGTCCCGAAGATCTCGTACAACGAAGACATAATTATGCAATTGTTGATGAGGTAGACTCAGTTTTAATTGATGATGCAAGAACTCCATTAATTATTTCGGGTGCTGTACCAAGAGGTGATAAACATGAATTTGATTTATTAAAACCCAAAATTGCAACACTTGTTGATGTTCAAAAAAAATTAGTAAGCCAATTACTATCAAAAGCAAAGCAACTTATCAAAGAAGATGATACTAAAGAGGGTGGTATTTTATTATTAAGAGCATTTAAAGGACTTCCCAAAAACAAGGCTATAATTAAATATTTAAGCGAACAAGGCATGAAAACCTTAATGCTTAAAACCGAAGATGTATACTTAGCCGAAAATGCTAAAAGAATGCCAGAGATAACAGATGATTTGTATTTTGTTATTGATGAAAAAAACAATTCCATAGACCTTACTGACAAAGGTATAGATTTGATTACTGCAGGTTCAGACGACCCTGAATTTTTTATTCTACCTGATATAGGAAGCGAGATTGCAGAAATAGAAAAATCTGATTATCTTGATACTGAAAAAGAAGAAAAAAAAGATAAACTCCATGCTGATTATGCAATTAAATCTGAAAGAGTTCACACAATTAATCAGCTATTAAAAGCATACACTCTTTTTGAAAAAGATGTTGAATATGTTGTAATTGACAATAAAGTAAAAATTGTAGACGAACAAACTGGTCGTATCATGGAAGGTCGTAGATATTCCGATGGACTACACCAGGCAATTGAAGCCAGAGAGAATGTAAAAATTGAAGCTGCAACACAAACTTTAGCAACTGTTACTCTTCAGAATTATTTTAGAATGTATAAAAAATTGGCAGGAATGACAGGAACTGCCGAAACTGAAGCAGGTGAACTTTGGGACATCTATAAATTAGATGTTGTTGTAATACCAACAAATAAACCAATTGTTAGAGATGATAGAAATGATTTGGTATACAAAACAAAAAGAGAAAAATATAATGCTATAATTGGCGAAACTCTTGATTTAGTAAACGAAGGAAGACCTGTTTTGGTTGGAACTACATCTGTTGAAATTTCAGAACTTTTGAGCAGAATGTTAAAAATGAAATCAATAAAACATAATGTTCTTAACGCCAAAATGCACAAACGCGAAGCAGATGTTGTTGCTGAGGCTGGCATAAAAGGAAATGTAACAATTGCTACAAATATGGCAGGTCGTGGTACCGACATTAAACTGTCAGATTATGTTATTAGTAATGGAGGACTTGCAATTATAGGTACCGAAAGACACGAATCGCGAAGGGTAGATAGGCAGCTTAGAGGACGTTCTGGTAGACAAGGTGATGCAGGAGAATCACAATTCTTTGTGTCACTCGAAGATGATTTAATGAGAATGTTTGGTTCCGACCGTATATCTAAACTCATGGATAGAATGGGGGTTGAGGACGGTGAAGTGATACAACATTCTATGATTTCAAAATCAATTGAAAGAGCTCAAAAGAAAATTGAAGAAAATAACTTTGGAATACGTAAAAGACTTCTTGAATACGATGATGTTATGAACTCGCAAAGAGAAGTAATTTACAAACAACGAAGACACGCATTACATGGTGAGCGAATTGGAGTTGATATTGCTAATATGATGTATGATGTATGCGAAAGTATTGTTTTTGAAAATCATGGAAATTCTGATTACGAATATTTCAAAAATGAACTAATACTTGTTTTATCAATCAGTAGTTCTGTAGATGAGAGAGATTTTATCAAAAAAAATCCATCAGAAATTACTGAAATAATATATGGAGAACTAATTGATTCATTCAATCGAAGAGTAAAAAAAATACAAGAACAATCATTTCCTGTAATAGAAAATGTTTATAAAAAACAAAAACATCGTTACAAAAAAATAGAAGTTCCTATTTCCGATGGTTCAAAAATATATAATGTTGTAGTTGATCTTAAAAAAGCATACGAATCAAAAGGAAAAGAGCTTGTTGTCGGTTTTCAGAAATCTACTGTTTTAGCTACAATTGATGAATTCTGGAAAGAACATTTAAGAGAAATGGACGAATTAAAGCAATCAGTCCAAAATGCAACATACGAACAAAAAGACCCTTTGTTGATTTATAAATTTGAATCGTTCGAACTTTTCAAACAAATGGTCGATAAAAACAACAGAGAGGTTGTTTCTTCATTAATGAAAGGAAACATATATACTTTTGACGAGTCGCAAGTAAAACAAGGTGTTGACAGAAGAACTGATTATAGTAAATATAATACTGAAAAAGGAGAAGAAAATAATCCTAAAAAATCAGAGGAAAAACCACAACCAGTAAGAGTAGAAAAGAAAACAGGACGAAATGCACCTTGCCCATGCGGTAGTGGTAAGAAATTTAAACATTGTCACGGTCGAAGTTAAGCAAAAATCTTAGCGAAGCTATACTGCAATGGTTATAACTTACATTTTTGAATTACATAACTCCAATTTGAATTACATAACTCCAATTTGAATTACATAACTCCAACTTTGACAAAGTTTTAAACTTTGTCAAAGTTAAATTTGCGATCATTCTGAGTATACAAACAAAATTGCTAATAAACTTTATTTTTTAACACAGCTTTACTGAGGCAAATTATATTACCAATGAGTAAAAATGATATTGTAATATTAGGAATAGAATCATCATGTGATGATACATCTGCTGCTATTGTTAAAGACGGTGTAGTATTATCAAATATAATTGCAAACCAAGATATTCATAAAGCATATGGCGGAGTTGTACCAGAGCTTGCTTCAAGAGCACATCAACAAAATATTATACCTGTGGTTGATGCTGCCATAAAGCAGGCTGGTGTTAGTATTTCAGAAATAAGTTCAATTGCTTTTACAAGAGGACCTGGATTACTGGGTTCATTACTTGTTGGTACTTCTTTTGCAAAAGGTTTTGCTCTTGTAAATAATATTCCTTTGGTAGAAGCAAATCATTTGCAAGCTCATGTTTTGGCTCATTTTGCTAAAGAAAAAGGTATGGAAATCAAATCGCCTGAGTTTCCTTTTTTATGCTTATTGGTATCTGGTGGGCATACTCAGATAATTAGAGTAAATGATTACTTTGAAATGGAAATTCTTGGAAATACTATAGATGATGCAGCAGGTGAAGCTTTCGATAAATGTGCCAAAACAATTGGATTATCATATCCAGGAGGACCTTTGGTTGATAAACTTGCAAAATTAGGAAACGAAAAAGCATTTACTTTTACAAAACCCAAAGTAGCAAATTTAGATTTTAGTTTTAGTGGACTAAAAACTGCATTTCTCTATTTTGTAAGAGACAGAGTTAAAGAAAATAAAACTTTTGTTAAAGAAAATATTAATGATTTATGCGCCTCAATACAATATACAATTGTTGATATTTTACTAAATAAACTTAAACTCGCATCGAAACAAACAGGAATAAAAAATATTGCAATAGCAGGAGGTGTTTCTGCAAACTCTAAGCTAAGAAATACCTTGATAAGCGAATCAACTAACAATAATTGGAATGTTTATATTCCTGAATTTAAATATACTACTGATAATGCTGCAATGATTGCAATAACTGGTTATTATAAATATTTGCGAAACGAATTTGTTGAACAAGATGTTGCTCCAATGGCAAGAATGAAATTTTGAAAGGGAATTTGTTGAGCTTTTAAGTTTTTTGACATATTTAATCTTGCTTGTACACTGTATATAAGTACTATTACAAAAGTTTTCTGACATTTACTTGTTCATAACTTCCTGATTAAATTGCATTTGTACTAATGCGTAAGCAACTAATAAATAGGTCGAAGACCTTAAAATGATATAGATTTTTTATGAAATTTGTTGTATCTTTGTAAAAAGGAAATTTAAATAAACAAATTATGAATAAAAGAACACAACAAAAATATGCCAATGCCTATTTAGCACCATTAAA
>JAOZVK010000365.1 GCA_029938185.1 Bacteroidales bacterium
CTTCAAAATACATTAGACCAAAAAATTTGTCTAATTCAATTGCAAGTGTTTTTTTAGCATATTTATTACTAAAAGGGGCTACAAGTCATAAGTTGGACAGTCTTGTTTTTCAAGTAGTTCTAATCATAGAATTAAAGTAAAGATTAGCAAAACTTTGCGAAACTTTGCGTCAAACTTTGTGTAACTTTGTGGTTAAAAAGCGGCTAACTTAAAACTGGTAGCCCTAAAAGGCAAGTGATTGAAAAAGTCAAAACTCTACTTCTTGTGAAAGCTTTGTCATTTTTACAATATCTTTCTTTATTATTTACAGCATTGTCTAAAATTTTTTTTAATTCAGTTATAATTTCTATCTTTGTATCATTCATTTTTTGTGGGTTATATTGAAAATTTGGTGTTTAGAATAACAAAGATAGATATAATCCACTTTTTTTTTGGTCTATTTTACATGAGAAATTACAATACTTTGAATATCTGTAGTTTACTTAGCTTGATAGCATTGACTATTCCCCCCAGAAATTTTATATCATGGAACAGTTGCAAAAAATATTAGTTCAATAAAACAAAAAGGCTTGTAAAGCAAACAAAGAAATTATGTCCATTTATCGTTTGATATTGAAACAGCAACAAAAGTAGGTATGAGGCATGGTAACCCATTATAAGGTCTTCGACCTATTTAAAGTGGCTTACGCATTTTTTTTACAGATGAATTACAGTTGATTGGATAAATGCGAATACCGAAAAACTTTTGTAACAGTACTTACTTATAGTAAATGCTAAAGTAATGAATCAAGATGGATATAGTTTTTATTTATCAGAGAATAAAGTTTGGCTAACAAAACATGTTAAACCTGAGTATATTGAATTTCCTAAATTGAACTAATTTTTGAGATTTACACTAACTATGATAGGCTAAGTTGCTATTATTACTCAATAATATTTTATTTATATATTTTTTAGCATTTATACATGCATTTGTTAAATTACTATTATTGGCAAGATTAGATATTATTGATGATGATAATATGCAACCTGTACCATGTTTATCGTAGCCATAATATTTGTTGCCTTCAATTATTTTAAACCCATTTTTGGTAAATAAAATATCATTTGTTTTATTGTTATCACTATGTCCACCTTTAATCAAAATATTATTATTACTAATTTGTTGTAGTTGCTTTTGCAAGTTATAATAATCGGTATCGAACTTTATTGAAACAAATAATTTTTTTGCTTCAATAATATTTGGAGTAACCAAATATAGCTTTTCTAATATTTTAGTCAATTTTTCTTCCAATATTTTGGTGTGAAAATCAAAACCCGAACTTGCTCTAAGAATAGTATCCCAAACAATTTTTATATTACTATTACTTGATAATAAATAATCAATAAGTTTTTCGAGAATATCAAAGCTTTCAATTAAGCCAATTTTTACATATTCGAAATAATATTTTCTACTCAAAACTTCTATTTGTTTTATAATATCATCTATCGAAATCCATCGAAGAGTATCAAACTCATTGTCGTTCTGAAAAGTGTTACTACTGATTACAGCTAAACCATAAGTCTTATGATTTTCAAAAGTCTTAATATCAGCCAAAATTCCTGCTCCTGCACTTGGGTCAAAACCTGCTATACTAAGTACTTTGGGTCTATAACTATTGATTTGGGTTTTTATAATATCAAATTTTTTTAATGCTACACTAAAGTCATTTTTTTTAATAAAACTATTCCATATTTCGCCCAAAACAGCTGCACCATTAAAGCCTTTGTCAAGAGTATTGTTAATTTTTTTTTCGCTTATCCCACCAAGTGCAATTATATTTTGGTTAATTCTATTTGATTGAAAAAAATTTAATAATTCATATTCTGTAAAAGCACTATTATATCCTTTTTTAGAAATACTGTTGTATATTGGACTTAAAAAAATATAATCAAATTTGTAATTATTTGATTTTATTTCATCAAAACTATGATACGATATGCTTTTATGTATACTCCTGTTTTTATATAAATTTATTAAGCTATATGTATATTTTGTAAAATGTATACCCTTTAGTTTATATTTATCAACGAGCTCATAGTGTGAATGCAGTATTAGTCTGTTGCGATAAATTTCAGGTATTTTTTTTACGTACTCTTCCATTTTACTGTATGAAAATGCAGGCTTACGAATATGAAAATACTCTAAACCTTTTTCAAACAATTGTATCAATAGCTCAAGCTCTCCTTTTATATTTTTATCATATGAGATTAATATTAGTTTCATGTGTTTTAAATTTACTCATCCATACAAAAGTTTTTACCTATTTTACATTAAGCTTATTTTTTAAGTTATAATTGACTACATGCTGTATATCTGCAATATATAATATATCTAATATCTTATTTAAGCATTTTATTTACATCATCAAGGCTTATTTTAAAAATTTTAGAAATTTTATTTTTGCTTATTTTTTTCACGTAATAAAGCACAACTATTTCAGCTTTCATATCTGACTGTTGTTTTTCCTTTTTAGCTTGTTTTTCACGTTCTTCTGCTTGTTTTTCACGTTCTTCTGCTAGTTTTTTATATTTTTCTGCCTGTTTTTTTTCTTTTTTCGCTATTTTAAGTTTTATTTTGAGTTCTTTTTCGTTTTCTTTAATCACACCTTTATCATAACGCTTTATTGCTGCTCTGTTTTCTGCTTCGGTGTTTATGTAATCTAATTCTTTATCACTTAAATCGCTACGTAACAATCGACGCATGATTTCTTTAAAAGTAGAATCTAACATAAAGTCTTTAAAATCGGATTTGCTATTTGTTTCTTTTTTTGTTTTTTCGGCAAAACTAAACCAAGAAGAATATCTATTGAGTTTGGGGTTTTCGACTATGTTCTTTTGTAAAGCAAAAATTAAACGATTTTTCTGTAGAAAATCCAAACTTTTACTTTTGTTTGTTATTAGTTTTACTATTTCATTTACTTTGCTTTTAATATTTTTATGTTTCCAGATTTTTGTTTCTAAGAAAAAATCTCTTGCTTTTTCAGGCAAAATAGTGTAGCCCAGATAATCTTCAGTTAAGTTTCCTAATGTATCATCTACAAGCCAAATTATTGTTATAACTGGAACAATTGTTTCATAAGATTTTACATACTTAAATTTTGTTTCTGAATTTTTTAAAAGTATTTTTTTCTGAGGTAAATCCTCTAATTGTAAGGCTGTATTTAGTGAGTGATAAACATAAAAACGGTAGATGATATCAGGTTTATACCACTGTTGCATATCAACTATTATATCTTTGCCATCAACACGACAACGATAATCAAACTCTACTACTTTGGCATCGTCTGTTAATCGTTTTTCTAAATTACCGTATGGTTGAATCTTTTGAATTTTTATATCCAAAAAATCTTCTATAAAACGTTTGGCTATTTGTGTATCAGAAAATACTTTTTTAAAAAAACGGTCATAGTTCAATGGAGCAAGATAAGCATTAGCGTATTTTTGCGTTTGTTTGTTTTTCATAATTTATGGTTTCTATTTATTTTTATACAAAGATACAAAAAACTTAGCAGAATTTTTTGGTATGTTTAATATTTTAGAAATAAAATTGGTTTTTCAGATTTTTTATATTGACCTACAAGATTTTCAAAAGCTTGTAGGTCTAAGTAATATGAAAATCTATTTTACTTTATTAAGTACTATTACAAAAGTTTTTCGACATATACATATTTGTAACTTTCTGATTAGGTTGTGTTTGTGCTAATGCGTAAGCAACTATAAATAGGTCAAAGACCTTATACATACAGTTCTCCGCCTAATTTTTTAAATTCCATTGCTTTTTTCTCAGCCATTTTTCTAACTTCCTGACTTGTTTTCATCGAACAAAAATGCTCTCCGCACATTGAGCAAAAATGTGAAGATTTGCTACCTTCATCAGGCAATGTTTCATCATGATATTTTAGGGCAGTTTCCGAATCAAGTGCAAGAAGAAACTGATCTTTCCATCTAAACTCAAAACGAGCCTTGCTCATAGCATTATCTCTGATTTGTGCTCCAGGATGACCTTTAGCCAAATCGGCAGCATGCGCAGCAAGTTTATATGTAATAACACCAACTTTTACATCATCTTTGTTTGGTAGTCCAAGGTGTTCTTTTGGAGTAACATAGCAAAGCATAGAAGCACCAAACCAGGCAATCATAGCACCACCAATTGCTGATGTAATATGGTCATATCCAGGAGCAATATCTGTTGTCAAAGGACCTAATGTATAAAAAGGAGCTTCCATACAATGTTGCAATTGTAAATCCATATTTTCTTTAATTTTTTGCATTGGTACATGTCCTGGACCTTCAATTAATACCTGTACATTATGTTTCCAAGCAATATTTGTAAGTTTTCCTAAAGTTTTTAGTTCAGCAAATTGGGCTTTATCATTTGCATCGGCAATTGAGCCAGGACGTAAACCATCGCCCAAAGAAATTCCAACATCATATTGCGAAAGTATTTGACATATTTTATCAAAATGTGTATACAAAAAGCTTTCCTGATGGTGAAACATACACCACTTTGCCATTATTGCTCCACCTCTCGACACAATTCCAGTTACTCTTTTTATTGTCATCGGGATATGTTTCCAGCGTAAACCAGCATGAATTGTAAAATAATCAACTCCTTGCTCTGCTTGTTCTATTAATGTATCCTTAAATATTTCCCATGTTAAATCTTCCGCTTTTCCGTTTACTTTTTCTAATGCCTGATATAATGGTACTGTACCAATAGGTACTGGTGAGTTTCTGATTATCCATTCGCGTGTTTCGTGAATATTTTGTCCTGTTGATAAATCCATTACAGTATCGGCACCCCATCTTATTGCCCAAACTGCTTTTTCCACCTCTTCGTTTATGCTTGATGTAACAGGCGAATTTCCAATATTTGCATTAATTTTTACAAGAAAGTTACGACCAATAATCATTGGTTCGGTTTCGGGGTGGTTTATATTTGCAGGTATAATTGCCCTACCCATTGCAATTTCGTTACGAACAAATTCTGGACTAATGTATGATTTTGGTGTATTGGCTCCAAAATTTTCTCCTTCGTGTTGGTTTAGTTTTTCGTTTAATTCATCAATTTTTTGATTTTCACGTATTGCTACATACTCCATCTCTGGAGTTATTATTCCTTGTTTTGCATAAGCCATTTGGCTTATTTGTTTTTCTTTTTTTGCTCTTAAAGGTTTATGGCAAACATGTTCAAATCTTAGTTTATCTAATGATTTATCTAAAAGACGTTTTTTACCATAATCCGAACTTAAACTTTCAAGTTCTTCAATATCATCTCTTTTTAATATCCATTGTTCACGTAACTTTGGCATACCTTTTTTAGTATCTATTTCTATATCAGGGTCGGTATATGGACCAGAGGTATCGTATACTGTTACAGGCGCATTTTTAATAATATTGCCACTTGCATCAATAGTATCCGATAAGTTTATCTTACGCATAGCCACTTTGATATTATGTATTTTTCCTTTTACATATATTTTTTCTGAACCAGGAAATTGTTCCGTTGTAATTTTACTAAAGCTTGTATTTTCTTTCATCTGTTTAAAATTTACGATTTACTAAAATCAAGACACAAAATTTTAATCATTCCATTGTGTGGCTTTAATTTATTTGTTCTGACCGTGCCAGTTTCATTTTATTATATTATGTTATGAAACGTTTTTCTATTAACACAGTTTTTTATAAATAATTGTGTTTTAATGTATAACCAATAAATATGTAGTAACCATTATGGTCTTACATATTTATTTAGTATTAATATTAGGTATAAGATTAAAGGAATGCATTATAAAACTCATTTCCCTACAACAGCATTATCTGTATCAGGTTCAATGGGTATGCTCTCAGCCTGGTCTTATAAAGATACGAGCAAAAATAGCTTATTTAAGTTTTTTATTAGTTCCTAAAATGTTCTTTTATTTCGTTAGTAAGTTTTTTAGCCCTGAAAGCAAAAGCAAGACAATAAAAAAAAGAATAAAATTAGAACTAATAATATTTTGTAAATTATTAGTTT